>JBEVOS010000166.1:0-4123 GCA_040507435.1 Caulobacterales bacterium
CTTCACCGGGCTCGCCCGCCGGTTCGACATCGTCGGCACCAGCGCGCGCGGCGTCACCGTGATCGACGATTTCGGCCACAACCCCGATAAGATCACAGCAACCTTGCAAACGCTGAAAGCGTTTCCGGGTCGCTTGCTTGTGATGTTTCAGCCGCACGGCTTTGGCCCGCTGAAGCTGATGAAACAGCAATTCATCGACGTGTTCGCGAACAATCTCGGCTCCGATGACGTGCTGATCATGCCCGATCCCGTCTATTACGGCGGCACCACGGATCGCGCGGTGACGAGCGCCGATATTATCGGTGGCGTCATCGCGAAAGGCCGCTCCGGCTTCTATTTCGCGGAACGCGCGGCGTGCGGCGATAAGCTGATCGAATTGGCAAAGCCTGGTGATCGCATCATCGTCATGGGCGCGCGCGACGATACGCTCTCGACGTTTGCCGAAGAACTGCTCATGCGCCTAAAAGCTTAATCCTCGAATTTCGGCGCACGCTTTTCGAGATTCGCCGCGATCGCTTCTTTTTGATTGGGCGAGCCGATCAACGCGCCTTGCTCAACCGATTCCTGCATCAGGATTGCCGTCTGCGATGCGAGCGCCGCTGACAGGTTGAACAGACGTTTCGCGCCGCGCACCGCATGCGGATTGCGTCCAGCGATATCATTGGCGTACGCGAGCGCCTCGCTGAGCGGATCGGCGCACACGCGCGTCGCAACGCCGAGGCGCACCGCTTCTTCGCCATTTATGATCCGTCCGGAATAGGTGAGGTCGCGCGCAACATCATCGCGGACCAAACTGCGCAGCAGCGCGATCCCGCCCATATCCGGCACGAGGCCCCAGCGAATTTCCATCACCGCCATTTTCACATCTGGCGTGAGAAACCGCATGTCGGCGCCCAGCGCGAGCTGAAAGCCGCCGCCAAACGCCGAGCCATGAACCGCCGCAATCACCGGAATTTCAATCTCGCGCCAAATCATCGCCGCTTGCTGAAGCATATTGGCGCCGAGCGGCGAGCGCGGCGAAGGCGCAACGATGCTCGTGCGCAAACTGCCGTCGCCTTGAAGAATATTCTGAATGCTTTCCGTATCGAGCCCTGCGCAAAACGCGCGTCCCACGCCGGAAAGCACGGCAGCGCGCACGCTGCGGTCCCCACGCAACGTCTCACCCGCTTCAACGAGCGCCGCGAACATCGCTGGATCAAGCGCATTCATCTTATCCGCGCGAACCATGCGCACGTCAGCGACGCCGTTCTCAATTGAAATCGAAACGCGGTCTTTCATTCAATCATCCCGAACGACATCACTCATGAAGGGGCCGATCTCGTCATGCACAACAAGATCGGCATAGGCGTCTTGCTCGGTCGGCTCGCGATTGATGATCACAAGCTGCGCGCCATAGCGTTTCGCGAGCAGGGGAAACTGCGCCGCAGGATAAACGACAAGCGATGACCCGAGCACGATGAAAAGATCGCAATTCAGCGTCTCTTCCTCTGCGCGGCGCATCGGCTCTTCCGGCATTGCCTGTCCGAAAGAAATTGTCGCCGTTTTCACGATATGACCGCAGGCTAGGCAGACTGGAATCTCGCCACGTTCCATGAACGCGGCGCGCAAATCCGCCAGCTCATGCCGTAAACCGCACGAAAGGCACGTGGCGTAGCTCGCATTGCCGTGCAACTCGATTACGTGATGTGCCGGCACACCGGAATCCTGATGCAGATTGTCGACATTCTGCGTGATCACCGCGCTCATCTTGCCACGCGAAACCAGCTTCGAGAGCGCGAAATGTCCGGCGTTCGGCGATTTTCCGGTCCAGCCAGCGCGCCCAGTAAATGCGCGCGTCCACGCCTCGCGCCGCATATCTTCATTTTTGACGAAATCGTCAAAATAGATCGGGCTCATCTTGCTCCACACGCCGCCGGGACTGCGGAAATCCGGGATGCCAGATTCCGTGGAGATCCCGGCGCCGGTGAACGCCACGACATTGCGCGCATCTGCAATCATGCGGGCAAGAATGTCCCGATGTGATGTCAAACGATCCTCGAATCTTTCTTGCCCCAGAACTCATCGCGAATAAGCCGCTTGTAGAGCTTACCTGTTGGATGGCGTGGCAATTCCTGCATGAAGCGGATTTCGCGAGGTGTTTTAACGCCGCTGAGATTGCTGCGCGCGAATGCTGTGAGTTCCGCCGCAAGCGCGTCGCCGGCGTCCGCCCAGTCTGCAGGTTGAACGACGGCTACGACCTTTTCGCCCATCTCTTCATCGGGGGCTCCGACGACAGCGACGTCTGCGACTTTTGAATGCGTGACGAGCAAATTCTCGATCTCCTGCGGGTAGATATTCACGCCGCCAGAAATGATCATGAAACTCTTGCGGTCTGTGAGGTAGAGATAATTCTCTTCATCAACCCACCCGACATCGCCAAGCGTCGTCCAGCCATATTGGTTCGTCGCTTCCGCAGCTTTCTCGGGCGAGTTGTGATAAGAAAGCGGAATGCCGTTATCGAAATAGACAGCGCCTTCAGTACGCGGGGGTAGCGCTTCGCCGTTCTCATCACAAATGCGCACAACGCCAGAAAGCGGTTTGCCGACAGAGCCCTTGTGCGTCAGCCATTCCTGCGAATTGAGATGGCAAATTCCGTTGCTCTCTGTGCCCGCATAATATTCGTAGATAATCGGCCCCCACCATTCGATCATCTGCTCCTTGATTGGAATTGGGCAGGGCGCTGCAGCGTGCGTCGCGGCTTTCAGCGACGAAATATCGTACTTTGTGCGGACCTCCGGCGGTAGTTTCAAAAGACGGACGAAATGCGTCGGCACAAATTGCCCGCACGTAACTTTATATTTCTCGATCAGCGCGAGCATGTGCTCGGCGTCGAATTTTTCCATTGCGATGACGGTTCCCCCGGCGCGGTGTACGCCCATGCACCACCGCAGCGGCGCGGCATGATAGAGCGGTGCGGGGGATATATAGGTGCAGCCTTCGACGACGCCCCCAATTTCCTGTAAGTGCTTGGTCAACAAATTGGTGCTCTCGATCGGATCGCCTTTGAGCGGCGGCTTTACGCCCTTGGGCCGGCCGGTTGTGCCGGAAGAATAAAGCATATCCTGGCCAGCGGCCTCGTCTGCGATGCGGCTCGTTGGAAATTTCGCACGCGCCTTTTCGAAGCTTGTAAACGGCGTCTTTTCGCCATCTGAGATGAAGAGTTTGACGGCGGGCTGTTCCGCAGCTGCCGCCTCAGCGATCGCAGCTAAAGATGCCGAGGCGATAACAATCTTCGCATCACAATCATTCAAAATATAGGCGACTTCGCCGGCCGTCAGTTTTGAGGAGATGCACGTGTAGTAGAGACCTGCGCGCTGAGCTGCCCAAACGATCTCGAAAAAACGCGCAGAGTTTTCCATGAAGAGCGCGATGACGTCGCCCACTTTTAGGCCGAGGCGCCTGAACAATTGCGCGCCTTGGTTCGAGCGATCCTCTAATTGGCGATATGTGACGACCTCGCCGCTCGAACCCATGACAATGGCTGCTCGCTCCGGATGGCTCGCGGCATAGTGATACGGATGCATTCGTCCTCCCGAGCGTCGCGGCGCCAACCTTGAGCTGCTTGATGTTTTACAATGGCGTAGAGATGGCTTTTAGCGCGCGCAAGCGTTGCGCGTCAGAGGTGCGCCGGCCGGGCATGCCTCTAAATTCATCTTGACTATCCGTCGCTCGACTTTATTTGGCGCTAAATATACACCTGAAATAGAGACGGCGTCAGGTTAATTTCGGCAGCCGCCTTCGCGATAAATAGAACTGTCAAAATTATAGGGATGCAGAATATGCCTGATGAACTCGCCGCCATAGCGCCCGAGAACTATCTCAAAAACAAAGTCGTCATTGTAACGGGCGCTAGCCAGGGTATCGGCGTTATTGCGGCGCAAGGGTTTGCGCGCGCTGGCGCCAAAGTGGCGATCGGCGCTCGTCGCGCTGACGCGGTCGGAGCGCTTGCAAAAAAAATCAACGAAGCCGGCGGCGAAGCGCTCGGTCTCGCGCTTGACGTGACCAAGGAAGAGAGTGTCGCAAGCTTTTTCGAGCAAACGGTCGCGCGCTTTGGAAAGCTGGATGGTTTGTTCAACAATGCGGG
>JBEVOS010000190.1:0-4033 GCA_040507435.1 Caulobacterales bacterium
ATAGAGCCGCCGCTTCCTGGCGATCTTCATGAGGCGCGCTGCGGTTTCGAATCGTTTCGCCGCGCCGAAATGCCGGTAAATCACCGCCGCGCCGCGCGGGAGGCGCGCCATCACGGCCGCCGGATCGGGCGTGCGGACAGGGTCTATTACAAAATAAAGCGCTGGAAGCGCACCTGCACGGGCTTGGCGATTGAGCTGGCGGGCTGTGTTGGTTAGCACCTCAACCGATCTCATGAGCGCCGCTGAAACTCCCTTTGCGCTGATCGCTGACCGTATCGCCGCCGCCGCGAAGGCGGCTGGGCGCGATCCTGCGGCGATCAAGCTCGTCGCCGTATCCAAGCAGCAGCCGGAGGAGGCCGTCGAGGCCGTTTGGGCGGCGGGGCAGCGGGTTTTTGGCGAAAACCGCGTTCAAGAAGCGATGGCGCGCTGGGAATCGCGGCGCGCGGGTGATGATTTCGAACTTCGGCTGATCGGGCCGCTTCAGACCAACAAAGCGCGGGAGGCGGTCGCGTTTTTCGATGCGATCGATAGTCTCGACCGTGAAAAGCTGGCGCGGACGCTGGCAGATGAGGTTCAGAAGCAGGGGCGCAGTCCGGATTTTCTCGTGCAGGTGAACACCGGCGAGGAAGCGCAAAAGGCCGGCGTGCCGCCTGCCGAAGCAGACGCGTTCATCCGTGCTGCGCGCGCGACCTATGGGCTGAAGGTTTCGGGCCTGATGTGCATACCCCCAGCGGATGAAGAACCAGCGATGCATTTCGCATTGCTGGCTAAGATCGCCGCCCGCAATGGCCTTCGAGAGCTTTCAATGGGCATGAGCGGGGATTTCGAAACCGCGATCCGGTTCGGCGCGACAATGGTGCGGATTGGGTCCGCAGTGTTCGGATCGCGCTAGATCACGCATTCGTCAGGTGCGACAATGGCTGCTGGCGTCTCGCCTCGGCAGGCCGCGTCGCCATATTATGCGGATTGAGGGCGATTGCTCTCAGCAACGGCATCCTGCGCGCAATTATACGCGTACCGGGCGCGAGGCGAGGACACGTGATCGGACGCAAACCCTACCTGCTGATCGTCGATGACGACAAAGAATTGCGCGAAGCGCTTATTGAGCAATTCGAGCTCGACGGAGCGTTTGACGCGGGCGGCGTCGGCACTGCGGAAGAGGGCGTGCGACGCGCGGAAGAGGGCGCGTCGCTGATATTGCTCGACGTGCATTTGCCGGACATGGACGGCGTCGAAGCATGCCGCAAAATGCGGGACGCGGGCGTGCGTTCGCCGATCATTCTTTTCACCGGCGCCGCGCGCGAAGAAGCCGATCAGGTCAATGGGCTCGATGCGGGCGCCAATGATTATGTGCTGAAGCCGTTCAAGTTCTCCGTGCTGCTCGCACGGATACGCGCACATCTGCGATCACATGAAACGAGTGAGGACGCTGTCTTTCAGGTTGGGCCGTATGAGTTCAAGCCTTCGATGAAGGTGCTGATGGATCAAAAGCAGAAGAAAATCCGGCTTACCGATAAAGAGACGATGATCCTCAAATATCTGTTCCGATCCGGCCAGAAGCCAGTCGGGCGCGATGAATTGCTGCGCGAAGTCTGGGGTTATAATTCCGGCGTGACAACGCATACGCTTGAAACGCATGTCTATCGGCTTCGGCAGAAGATCGAGCCGGATGCGCAAAGCCCGCGATTGCTGATTACCGAGAGCGGCGGCTACCGGCTGCAGATTTAAACGCTTGGCGCGCGCCGATACGACGCTATTAAGTGTCTTTAAGCGCGGCGTTTACAGATAAAAGCATTGCCCGCGCTGGGAGGAAAATATGGCGCGGTTCGATCCGGCGCAGCTCCTTGCGGAGACGTCGCAACAAACAGGCTTGTCCGATTACGGGCCAGAAGGTTTCAAGGAATGTCTCGCCGTTTATTGCCGCGCGCTTGAGACGGACGTGCAGTTCGATGAGGAGGGGGCAGAGCGGCAGCGCGCCTCTATTCGCGATTTGCTGCGCCGCCGGCTTGAGTTGTACCGGGACCGCGCGAAATACCCCGAAATTACTCAGCAGAAGATCAAAGCGCCGTTGATCGTGATCGGCCTGCCGCGGTCGGGCACGACGGTGCTGCACGCGCTGCTGGCGCAGGATCCGGCTGCGCGCAGTCCGCTCGCGTGGGAATATGGAGATTTGTCGCCGCCGCCTCGCACGGAGACTTACGAAACGGATCCTCGCATCGCGCCAGCGCAGGCGCGCGCCGACGCGATGCCGCTTGCGTTCAAGCAAATGCATATCGCGGGCGCACAACTGCCCGAAGAGGACAATTCCATCACGACGCTGGCGTTTCAGTCCGCAAATATCTCGGCTGGGCTCAGAATGCCGACGTATCTCGACTGGTTTATGAATGCAGATTACACGCCCTCGTATGATGTGATGGAGCATGTGTTGCAGCATTTGCAGGCTTTTTGTCCGCGCGAATGGTGGGTGCTGAAATCGCCGGGACACACGCTGCACCTCGATGCGCTTGTGAAGAAATTTCCTGATGCGCGTCTTGTGTGGCCGCACCGCGATCCGGCGTCTTCGATCATATCGAATTCGAGCTTGCTCGGCTTCGTGCGCGAGATGAGATCTGGCCAGCCGGTCGATAAGCATGAGCTCGTCGAGGAAATGCTGTATCAATGGGGCGACGCTTTGTGGCGCGCGCTGGCATTCCGGGATCAGCCTGGAAACGAAAAATATTTCGTCGATGTGATTTATGACGACTTCGTTCGCGATCCGATGAGCCAAGTCCGCAAGATTTATAGCGAATTTGGAATGAATCTGTCGGTTGCGGCAGAGAGCGCAATGCGGACTTTTCTTGAGAACCAGCCGAAAGACAAGCACGGCGCCCATCGCTACACGGCGGAAGACTATGGTTTGTCTGCGAAAGAGCTACAGAAGCGGTTCAAGCCATATATCGACAGGTTCAACCTACGGCATGAGCTTCAATAGGAAAATTTATTAAAGACGGGCTCATTTACTAAGTCTTTTAAGCAGATGGCCACGCCGCTGCGGTTTCTTGCGCCCCATGACACGGATGGCATCGAACTTCACCGAGCTTGTCGAGCGCGCCCGCGAAGACGCACGTCTGGCGCGTAAGAAGCGCTATCGTAACATGATCGGGATCGCGCTTGGCGCAGTCGGGGTTGCGCTGGCGATTGCCGGCATGCCGATCATTCTTTCGATCATGATGTGGGCGTTCGGGTTCCTCTCGTGGATGATCCTTAAGGCCGTCTAGCTAGAGATTAAACGCGGCGACGACGGGCACATGGTCGCTCGGTTTTTCCCATGAGCGGCAGGGGATATGAATCTGGAACGCCTCAGCCTGTGAGGCGATCGCGAGATCGTTGTTGGTCCAGATGTGATCGAGGCGGCGGCCGCGATTGTTCGCGGTCCAATCCGGGCTGCGATAGCTCCACCAGGTGAAGAGCTTTTCCGGATCGGGTTTGTGGTGACGCGCGAGATCGGTGAAGCCGCCGTCCGCTATGATGGCCTTTAGTCCATCCGTTTCGACGGGCGTGTGCGAGACGACATCGAGGAGCTGCTTGTGGCTCCAGACGTCATGCTCGCCTGGCGCGATGTTGAGATCGCCAACGACGACCAGCGGGCCTTTGTCTCTCCGGGCGGCGTAGTAGGACCGCATGGCTTCGACAAAATCGAGCTTGTGCTGGAATTTCGGATTGATCAGCGGGTCGGGGATATCTGCGCCGGCCGGGACGTAGAGGTTATGCAGCTCGACGCCATTGATTTTCACGGCGGCGGCGCGGGCTTCTTCTTTCGGGCAAAGAGCGATCTCAGCCGGCTCGATCTTCACGCCGCGGCTTGCGATCGCGACGCCGTGGTAGCCCTTCTGACCGACAATATGGATGTCGGTGAAGCCCATCTCCTTGAAGGCTTTGTGCGGAAACTCGGCCTCGCGGCATTTGATTTCCTGGAGGCAGAGGATGTCGGGCTGCGCTTCTTCCACGAAGCGCCCGATGATGCCGGTGCGGATGCGCACCGAGTTGATATTCC
>JBEVOS010000255.1:0-4613 GCA_040507435.1 Caulobacterales bacterium
CCAATTCCACCGAGCCGCATATACCAGCGCACATCGCGCCGCGCAGCCCAGTCGCCAACCATTCCGCCGGAAATCCCACCGATGAAGAGCGCGGCGCCAGAGACGATGCCGAACCAGAATCCTACCGTCGCGGCGCTTAGTTCATGCACGCGCAGAAAAAACGTTGGACCCCAAATCAACGTGCCATATCCAGGGATTGCGCCAAACATACTCGTCAAAACTGCGCACACATAGCTTGGCATGCCGAGCAGGCGCTTCATCGTAACAAAAACTGGAGGCGGTTTTGCGGTTTCGGAAACATTATCCGCCATGCCGCGTGGCGGTTCTTTCACCGTTGTGAGCAATAGAACCGCAAGCAGAACCCCCGGCACGCCGACGATCACAAACGCGACGCGCCAATTGAACATGTCGCCGAGTAAGCCGCCGAGAAACACCCCAAGGCCGATGCCGATCGATTGTGCGGCGATGAAGATGGACAGCATCGTCCCACGGCGGCGCATGGGATAAAGATCGGAAATCATAGAATGGCTTGCTGGCCCGGCGCCCGCTTCGCCAAGTGCGACGCCAATTCGAGTAAGCAGAAGCTGGATGAAGCTTTGCGCAAATCCGCCGAGCGCCGTCATCGCGCTCCAGCATCCAAGACAGATTACCATCAAATTCCGGCGCGAGCCGGTGTCCGCGATCCGCGCGAGAGGAATGGAGGCTGCGAGATAAAAGCCTGCGAACATGAGCCCGGTCAAAAGGCCCATTTGCGTATCGCTGGCGCCAAACTCTTTCTTGATCGGCTCAATCAGGATCGTGATGATCTGCCGGTCAACGAAATTGAAAATGCCGACGAGACAAAGCACGGCGAGCACATAGTGCCGTCGCGGCATACTCCACGCGTCGCTGGAAATGCTCGTTTCCCGCCCATTTTCGGACATTAGGGTTTCCTCTTTCTGGGCGTGCCGGCGCGCGGCGGCGGTTTCCTGTAGCGAATGTAAGCAAGTATCACTAGCCTGTGACGCTAAAGAAAGGCTGCGCGCTTTCCAGCGATGTGGCGAAAGGGATGACGACGGTATGGATGTGTCCTTGAAGGCCCGCAGCGCCATTGTGACGGGCGGAAGCAAAGGCCTCGGCTTCGCAACTGCGAAATTGTTTGCCGAATCCGGCGCGGACGTCTCCATTTGGGGGCGCGACGAGGCGGCGCTGCAACATGCGCAAGCCGAAATCTCGCAAAGCGCAATTGGTAAGATCACCGCCGTCCGCTGCGACGTCACGAGCGCTGGCGAGATTCAAAGCGCTTTCGATGAAACGATCCAGGCGCTCGGCAAAGTAGATATCGTCGTGAACAATGCGGGGCAGACAGCCGCTGCGCCATTCGAACAAATCACGGATGAAGCCTGGCAGGCTGATTTGGATCTAAAGCTCTTCGCTGCGATCCGGCTGACGCGTCTGGCTTGGCCGCAAATGAAAGAAAGGCGCTGGGGACGCGTTATAAACGTATTGTCGATACTAGCGAAAACCCCCGCGCCGAATTCAGCGCCCACTTCCATTTCACGTGCTGCGGGCATGGCGCTGACGAAAGTGCTCGCGGGCGAGGGCGCGCCGCATAACATTCTGTGCAATGCGCTGCTCGTGGGCGGCATCGAAAGCGACCAAATCCGGCGCCGTTACGGGCAGCACGGCGCCGGGCAGGACTATGGCGCTTTCAAAGCCAAACTCGGCGAGCGCGTTCCAATGGGCCGTATCGGCGAGGCGGAGGAATTCGCCGCCGTCGCGTGTTTCTTAGCGTCGGATTACGCAAGCTATGTGAGCGGCGTCGCGCTCAACGTCGATGGCGCAGCTTCGCCTGTGGTCTAAGACATGATGGCGTCAGCGAACAAGCGATGAAGTAGCATTTCAATGAGAATGGCCGTCACGCCCCAGATATTTCGTCCGTCATGTTCGATCGTGCGGACGAAAAATGTCTCATCCTCATAGTGCTGCTCTCGGTGCCGGTAGTTCGCTGCGTCAAACAAATATGAAAGCGGCGTCTCGAATATATCGGCGACTTCGCGCGGATCGGCATTTACGGAAAAGCTTGGATTGATCAGCGCAACGACTGGTGTGATGCGAAAATGATTCCGTGTGACGAAGGGATCATAAACGCCGACCGGCGTGAACAGCGCACGCGAGATGCCGGTTTCTTCTTCCGCTTCCCGTAGCGCGGTCGCGATAACGTCGCGATCTTCCGGCTGTACGCGGCCGCCCGGAAACGCAACGTGACCGGCATGCGTCGGCGTTTCGTCAGCGCGTTGCGTGAGCAGCATCGTCCACCCCTCGCTGCGGCGCACGAGAGGAACCAATACAGCCGAATATGTAATCGGCCCGGGCGCTGCGCCCGTGCGTGCAAGCATAGCCTGGTTGTCAAACCCGCCAAGAAATACATCTAAGCGGTCTGGCGGGACGAGCCGCTCTCTCAAACGGTCTTCAAGGTTGACGCCGTTCAGGATCATCGGGTCAGCCTAGCACGATCGCGCGCGTAGAACGCTAAGCTGGCGCCATCGCCAATTGCCGGCGCATTTCGCGGCGGTAGAGATCGATCGGCTCGCGCTTTTTCTCTGTATGCCAGAACGTCCAGCCATTGCACGAGGGCGCATTCGTCACGAAAGCGCCGACGCGATGGATTGATCCCGCGAAATCGTTCACGACCAGCGATCCATCCGCCCGCACACGCGCCTTCACGCGGCCATCGGGTGAAACGAGATAATCGCCGGGATTGATCAATCCCGCTTCAAGAACATGGCCAAAAGGAATGCGCGGCTCATCTTTCTTGCCGCCGGTGATTTTCAGATCTTCAGCGGCCATCGGTTCTACCTCTTTCAAGCGTTTCTTCGCTGCGTCCGCGTATTTCTTTTCGCGTTCGATGCCGAGATATGTGCGTCCAAGCCGCTTGGCGGCTGCGCCGGATGCGCCCGTGCCAAAAAACGGATCGAGCACGAGATCGCCAGGATTTGTCGTCGCAAGAACAACGCGATTCAGGAGTGCTTCCGGCTTTTGCGTCGGATGAAGCTTACTGCCCGTTTCGTCTTTTAAGCGCTCGGCGCCAGTGCAGATCGGGATCGTCCAATCGGACCGCATCTGCAAATCGTCGTTCAGCACTTTCAGCGCGTGGTAATGGAACGTGTATTTGGATTTTGGGTTCTTCGCGGCCCAGATCAAGGTTTCATGCGCATTGGTGAAGCGCGTGCCTTTGAAATTCGGCATCGGATTGGTCTTACGCCAGACGATGTCATTCAAAATCCAAAAGCCAAGCTCCTGCAGCAGCGCGCCGACGCGAAAGATGTTGTGATAGGAGCCAATCACCCACAGCGCGCCGTCTTCCTTGAGGCAGCGCCGCGCTTCAACGAGCCAATCGCGTGTGAAGTTGTCGTAAGCGGCGAAGTCTTCGAACTTGTCCCAATCATCATCGACGCCGTCGACTTTTGATTGGTCCGGCCGTGAAAGATCGCCGCCAAGCTGGAGATTGTAGGGCGGGTCGGCGAACACGAGATCGGCGCAGCCATGCGGCAGCTTCCGCATCTCCGCGATGCAGTCGCCCAAGATGATGCGGTCACGCACCAGAACACGTTCCTGCTTCCGCGCCAAAGCCGCCCCCCAAGAGAGCGCACATTGTGGCTTGACGGTTAATAAGAATCAAAGATTGCGCTGCTGTCCGGCATTTGCCGCACCGCAATCCAACGCCGCGACAGGCCGCCGCGTCGCTCTTGTGCCCAATTTGGCTGATGATGGCGTCCTGTTTGAGGGGAACGTGCTGAGGGGACTTCGCCGCCGCCGCTCTGGTTTTGGCCAGGCGCTCGCAGCGTTTGCGCTGCTGGCGATAGTGGTCCGCGCCCTAATTCCCGCCGGATACATGGTCTCGCCGGACGCAGGCCGGTTCGTCACTGTGACGCTCTGCTCGGGCATGAACCAGGTCGAAGCGGTCATCGACCGCACGACTGGCGAAGTTCAGCACGGCGATCACCAGCAAGATGGTAAGGCGGCCGGCAAAGATACGCCTTGCGTGTTCGCTGCCGTTGCGCCGCTGGCCGCGCCGGAGGCGCCTCTCGCAATCACCTTGAGCTATGCGCTACTTGCGATAGGCGGAACGGAGCGCATCGCTGTTTCGCCTGGACGCGGCCTTGCCGCGCCGCCGCCCTACCAAACCGGACCGCCCGCCACAGTCTGATCCTTCGCGCCGCCTCCAGCGGCTCTTTGATCGTCTGTGTGCGAATGAACGCGTAACGTGCGCTGCGTCTCACACGGCTCTTTATCTCGTGTGGGAACGGACAATGAAAAAGCATTTATTTTTATCGGCTACGCTCGGCCTGATGCCGATTGCAGCTCTCGCGGAAGAACCGGCGCAATTTGCTGAAGCGGACGATGTCATCGTCGTTGGTCAGCGCGACGCGCCGATCAGCGTTGAGCCGCGCGGTTTATCTGTGTCTTTGGGTCAGGAACAATTCGGCGCCATCAATGCCATCAACGTCGAAGACCTGATGAAATACGCGCCCAACTTTTTCATTCGCAAACGCTATATCGGCGATGCGAACGGTGTTCCGGGTTTTCGCGGCACGCACTCGACCCAATCGGCGCGCTCCTACGTGATGGTC
>JBEVOS010000281.1:0-8125 GCA_040507435.1 Caulobacterales bacterium
CGCGCCGGTCATGGCCGCGCGGCAAATCCTCGGCGTCGACGTTCTTTCTAACGGGCGCCTCGACATCGCAGTCGGTTCAGGCTGGCACCCAGTTGAATACGAAGCGGCGGGCACATCCATGAAAACGCGCGGCGCGCGGATGGATGAGATGATGGATCTGATCAATCGCCTCTTCCAGCCAGGCGACATCGAATTTGAAGGGAAATATTATCGAGTTCCCAAAACTAAGTTTGAGCCGAAGCCGGTGCAAAAGCCCCGCCCACCCTTCCTGGTCGGTGGCGGCGCTGAGGCTGCGCTACGCCGCGCTGCGCGATGGGATGGCTGGTATGGCGTCGCAATGGACGTCGAAGGTTTCCTCGCGGCGAAAGCGCGGATTGACGGTTATAGGCGCGAAATTGGCAGAGAGAACGAGCCATTCGAATATGTGCTGGTCTTCTTCCAGGGCGGGCCTGGCGGCCACGCGCCGTCGCGCGATATTCTGCAACAGTTCGCGGATGCAGGCGCCCACCGCTTTGTCGTAACGCCGTGGGCGTTTGATTACGAGAACGCACTCCCGGCGATCGCGAACTACGCGCGGGATATTGGGCTCGGCGCTTAAGTCAGCCTTGTCGAAACCGAAAAGCTGTATCATGACGCGGCATGAAACAGCCATTTTTCGAGACATCCGGCGAGAATTATCTGCCGGCCGACATCGCCCGCGGTTTCTGGGGGCAAGAAACCTTACACGCCCGCGTCGCGATCGGCCTACTCGCGCGCGAGATTGAACGCGCCCATGGCGCCGCGAATTTCACGCCTGCGCGCCTCACGGTCGATCTCTTCCGTATGCCGAGTTTAGCTCCTGCAACGGTGGAAACACGTCTGGTGCGCGATGGCGCGCGTATCAAATTGGTCGAGGCCGACTTCCTGAGCGGCGGCGTTTTGAGCGCGCGCGCCACTTGCCAATTGCTGCGTCACGGCGAGCCGCCTACGCAACCGGTCTGGACACCGCCCAAATGGGACGCGCCACTGCCTGACGACATCCCTATTCCAGATGATCCCACACCAATTCGTGGCATGTGGGAATTGCGGCCCATCCCGTTTAAACAAAGCGATCGCAGCCCGCGCCGCGCGTGGTTGCGTGAAATCCGGCCGCTGGTCGATAACGAACCGCATTCGCCATTTACGCGCATCGCCACTGGCATCGATTACACAAGTCCCTTCTCCAATAGGCACGCGGACGGACTCGATTTCATCAATAGCGATGTCACGCTCTATCTACATCGGGCGCCGATCGGCGAGTGGATTGGATATGAACTCGCTGATCACCAAGACGACGCAGGCGTCGCGATCGGCCACTGCGCGCTCTACGACGTGAGTGGACGGGTAGGCTTTTCATCCTGCGCCGCGCTGGCGCAACGCCGCGCGTAGCAGTTAGCGCCCCTTCCACACAGGCGCCCGTTTTTCAGCAAACGCTAAGGCGCCTTCGCGCGCATCCTCGCTTGCGAAGGCGGGCGCAGCCACCTCTCTCACATGCTCCCAGTTCAACGCGCCCTGTGCCTCGTACATGAGTTGCTTGGTGAGCTTTAAAGCAAGCGGGCCATTCGCAGCGACGCGTTCCGCAAGCTTTATCGCCTCCGCCATCAACTGATCTGCAGGCGCAATAAGGTTGATGAGACCAAGGTCGTATGCGCGCTGCGCATCAATCAAATCGCCCGTCAGTCCCAACTCGAGCGCAAGCCCGATCGGCAAACGCCGTGGAAGAAGTGAGGTGCCGATAACAGCCACAAGGCCGCGCTTCACCTCCGGTATGCCAAATCGCGCATGCGGCGCGCTAACGACCAAATCGCACCCCATCACCAATTCCATGCCGCCCGCGACAGCCGCGCCGTTCACAGCTGCTATGATCGGCTTGGGGTAGATGCGGCGCGTAAACACGTCGAAACCGGGACGGGTCGGATCCATCCCCTTTCCGTCTGCAAACGCTTTCAGATCCATGCCTGCGCAAAACACGCGTTCGCCCACAGCCGTTATGATCACCGCGCGAACAGCGTCGTCATGCTCGACCTCGATGAGCGCTTCGCCAACTTGCGCATAGAGTTCCGCGTTGATGGAGTTCCCATCGTTCGGCCGGTTGAGGCGCACAACGCAAATTGCGCCATGACGCTCAACGAGAACGGGCCGATCTTCTTGGTGTGCGCCCATTACATCCTCCCTGCCGGTTAGACGTAACGGCGAACGCCGCGGGCAGAAACCCTTGGTGCGCTTGACGCGCCCCAGCCCAAAGGCCAGACACACCGCGCGCGCGGGCGTAGTTCAGAGGTAGAACGTCAGCTTCCCAAGCTGAATGTCGGGGGTTCGATTCCCCCCGCCCGCTCCAGGTAGCGATAAATCGCCTAGCGGCCTATTGCGCGGTCAAAACGCCCATAGACGCCAGCATCTGCCGCTCAGCGATAACCAGATCGCGCTCCGCCTGCGCAAGCGCGAGACGTGCGGTGAGGAGATCCGCTTCCTGGTTCAAAACATCGATCGTGGTGCGCAGCCCCGTCTCCTGCTCAAGGCGGATGCCGCGATAGGCAAGCTCGGAGGCGCGCACCTGATCTTGCGCCGACGTCACGGCTGAGCGCGCGCTTTGCAAACCAGTCCATGAATTGGTGACAAGCTCACGCGTTGTGCGCTGCACGGACGCAACATCCAGATTGGCGGCTGAGCGCAACGCACGCTGCTGCCGAACGCGGCTTGCGTTCGCGCCGCCTGTAAAGAGCGGCATCGAGAACCTGACGCCAACTGAGTCGGAAGAGTAATCATCGTTCGACTGATCGAAATCGCTGCCCAGCGACGCGCCCGCCTCTAAAGATACGCGCGGACCGAAATTCGACCACGCTGAATCAACCGCTGCATCTGCTTGGCGCGCAGAAGCCAGAGCGCCAATCAATGAAGGATTCGTTTGGATAGCTTGCGTAAGCGCAGCTTCCAGATCGGCCGGCAAACCTTGCGCCTCAGCCGGAGCGCTTAAATCGGACGGCGCATGTCCAACAAGGCGCACATATGCCTCGACAGCCGCTGCGAGTTGGCCCTGCGCCTGAACGAGCTGCGTGCGGGCTTGCGCTAAGCGAGCATCCGCCTGCGCTTGATCGGTGCGCGTCACGACGCCAGCTTCGAACTGCGCCGTTACGAAGCGCTGCTGCTCCGTCAAATTCGATACGGTGGTTTCGCGCGCAGCAACGATCGCTTGCGACTGCCGTACGTTTGCATAGGCGCTCGCGACATCGAGCAGTAATTGCTGATAGGCGCCGTCGTAATCAGCCATCGCGCCAGCAATCTGTGCGCGCGCCTGACGCGTCGAATTCCACGTTGCGCCGGTATCGAACAGCAATTGTGACGCCGATACGCCGCCCGACCAGCCCTCGCTGCGATCTGCGCTAGGCCCCGCGCCAACGCCATAACGATCACCTGACGAAGCGCTCGCAGAGATGGACGCCTGAGGCAGCGCCGCCGCCCACGCTTGCGGCAACGCTTCGCGTGTCGCACGAAGCCGTTCGCGCTGCGCCGCGATTGTCGGATTGCTTTGCGCCGCAGACGACATCGCTTCCGACAATGTCTCTGCGTGCGCGGTCTGCGCGAGCGCGAGAACCAAAGCGAAGAGTGCGATCCTTCTCATATTCACCCTACTCCCTGCGCAGCGCTTCGATTGGATCGAGCTGCGCAGCACGCCAAGCCGGATAGGCTCCAAACAAAACGCCAACCACCGCGGAAAATCCAATGGCCAGCACCGCCGTATCAAGCGCAAGCGCGAATGGCAGGCTAAATATGGTTGTCACGATCCAAGCGCCGCCAATGCCGATAACAAGACCAACGACGCCCCCCGCCACTGACAACGCCACCGCTTCTAATCCAAATTGCTGTAAAATGTCCGACTTTCGCGCGCCAAGCGCTTTTCGAAGACCGATTTCGCGTGTCCGCTCGGTCACAGACACGAGCATAATGTTCATGATCCCAATGCCGCCCACGAGAAGCGACACCCCCGCAATGCAGGCGATCATGACAGTTAATGTTTGCGTCGCCTCGGTCGCGGCTTCCATGATCGAGTTCAAATTCTGCACGGTAAAATCGTCTTCCCCTTCTTGGGTTCTATGACGTTGACGCAACAAAGCCGTGACATCGCCCTCGGCGCTGCGCAGTGCAGATTCACTTTCCGTTTTGATCGATATCTGACTGACGCTGTCCGCGCGGCGCTGCCTGCCGGAAATACGGCGCTTGACCGTCGTAAACGGCGCAAGCGCAACATCGTCTTGGTCCTGGCCAATCCCCGATTGGCCCTTTGATTCAAGAACCCCGATCACTTCATACATGCCGTTATTGACACGTATGCGCTGCCCGACCGGACTCTCGTTCGGAAACAATTCTCGAGCCACGGTCGCGCCAAGCACAACAACCTTACGCGCTTGACGATCATCGCGTTCTTCGAAGAACCGTCCATCCGCAATACGCCAGTCGCGGACAGCAAGATAATCAGGGGTAACGCCCTCCATCTGCGTGTTCCAGTTAAGTCCGTTCGCAATAATTTGCCCACGCGTGCGCTGCGATGGCGCAACCGCGACGACTCCGCTGACTTCACGTTTGATCGCATCCGCATCCGCAAGCGTCAGCGTTTCAAATGCCCCAGGCTGCATGCGCACGCCGCCAGCGCCTCGTTGCGCGCCCGGCACCACGATGAGCAAATTCGAACCGAGGCTCGATATGCTGGATTGCACGCTTGTCTGCGCCCCGCGCCCAATCGACACCATCGCGATCACTGAAGCGACGCCGATAATGACTCCGAGCGCCGTAAGCGCCGAACGCATCGGGTTTGAACGCAGCGCGCGCATCGCGCTCGCGACGAGATCGGATGAGCGGATCATGCAGCCTCCGCATCATTGCGATGATCGCCAACAATATGCCCGTCGCGCATTTCGATCACGCGGCGCGTCTTTTCCGCAACTTCCAAATCGTGCGTGACGATCACCACCGTGGCGCCCTCACGATTGAGTTGCGAAAACAGATTGAGAATATCCTTTCCCGTATTTGTATCGAGCGCGCCGGTCGGCTCATCCGCAAGGATGAGCGCGGGCTGACCGGAAAGCGCGCGCGCAATTGCGACACGCTGCTGTTGCCCGCCCGAGAGCTGCGTCGGGCGGTGGGTCATGCGCTCACCAAGGCCGACCCGCGCCAGCATCTCCATCGCGCGCTCACGCCGCTGCTGCGGATCGACGCCGCCATAAATCATCGGCAATTCGACATTCTCAATGGCCGTGAGCCGGGGCAGCAAATTGAAGCTTTGGAATACAAAGCCAATCGTCGCGTTACGAAATCCTGCGAGCTCCGAATCATCCATCTGAGAAATCTCGGCGCCATCAATCGCAATCGTTCCATGCGTCGGCGTATCAAGGCCTCCCAATATGTTCATGAGCGTCGACTTACCCGAACCCGAAGGCCCGACGATCGCAGCATAATCGCCCTTTTCGATCTCAAAGCTAACGCCGTCGAGCGCGCGCACTGTCTCGTCGCCCATCCTGTAAAGCTTGATGAGATCACGCGCTGTGATGAGCGCGCTCATCACACGCCCCGAATGCGGGCGCCGCCGCCCATCGGACCGCCGCCGCCCATGGGATTGCCCTGCTGCTGACGCTGGTTATTTGTCGCTTCCGGTCCGCCGCCCGTGATGACCTGATCGCCTTCGCGCAAATCACCGCCCATCACCGCTGTAAAGCTATCGTCCGATACGCCGACATTCACACGAACAGGCGTAGGTCTATTATCCCGCAGAACCCAAATCACGACGGCGCGCGTTTGTGCGCGGCGCTGTCCGGTTTGGGGGCCGCGCTCGCGGATTTCCTGCAGCTTCGTGCGCTGTTCTTGCGTCAAAATCGGTTCGATCTGGCGCATCGCGTTTTCACGCACGCGCCGCATGAAGGCGCGACGGTCCGCTTCTGAAGCGTCTTGACCGGGACGTTCGCCAGCAGACGCCATCGCATTTTGGGTGATCGCGCGCGCTTGCTCTTGCTGCGCTTCCGTGAGGTTCAATTCCTCGAACATACGGTTAAAGCCGCGCCCCTGGCCGCCTTGACCGCCGCGCCCGCGTTGCTCACCGCCGCCGGCAGATGCATTTGCGCTTGCGCCCTGGCCGCCTTGCCGCCCCCCGGCAAGGAGTGCTTGTCCGCGCGCCGCCAGCGCTTCGTCAGCGGGACGGAACCGCAGCGCCGCATTTGGAATACGCATCGCTTCGTTAATTTGTTCGACGATGATTTCAGCATTCGCCGTCATGCCAGGCTTCAACCGCCGCCCCGGATTATCCGCCTGCACGACAACCGTGTAGCTCACGACGCCATTGGTATCGACGCCTTGCTGCCGCACCTGGCTAAGCGTTCCCTCAAACTCTTCATCCGGAAAAGCGTCGACGGTGAAACGCACTGGCATGCCTTCGCGCACTTCGCCGATATCGGCTTCATCAACCGTGATTTCCGCTTGTAGACGCTGCAAATCTTGCGCGATCACAAACAAAACGGGCGCCTGAAAGCTCGCGGCGACACTTTGGCCAGGATTGACTTGCCGATTAACGACAACGCCATCGATCGGAGATCGAATAACGCTGCGATCTAAATCCGTACGCGACGACGCGAGTGCAGCGGACGCCTGAGAGACATCCGCGCGCGCACGGTCACGCGTCGCGCGTTGCTGCGACATCAACTGCGCCGAAGCAAAGCCTTCCTGCGCAAGGCGCGCATAACGATTATAGTCGGATTCCGCGACAGCGAGCGTCGCTTGCGCTTGGCGCAATGTCGCTTGCGCCTGTTGAACGCGTTGCTCGAAACTTTCGGGATCGAGCCGCGCGAGAACCTGTCCTTGTCGAACATTCGAATTGAAATCGACCTCAACCGTTTTGACCGGTCCTGATACAGTCGAGCCGACATCGACGCTGACAAGCGGCTTTAATGCGCCGGTGGCGCTTACAACGCGGGTTATTTCACCGCGATCGGCTGGGCTAGTACGATAAGGCTCTGAATCTTGGCGCGCGCCAATTAAAAACCAGCCAGCGATCACGGCGACAAGGACCGCCGCGCCGCCCCAGAGGACGCGCTTGTCCATGCGCAACTTCCCAACGTCCACGCGCGTCAGCGCTTTTTGAACGAAGTCCGGCATTTTCGCGGACGGTGTGGATTGGGAGTCAGCCATTTAGGCCCATGATCCTTTTTCTGCGGCCCTTGAGGCGAGGGATTTCCCGCCAAAGGCGATCGTGCTGCGTCGCTGGAGAATTCTTCGCGAAAGACAATGTTCTACCCGGAATGAATGACAAAACGCGGGCGCTGCAAGACGTCCGCTTTATATCTATCTAGTTACGCGGCGGCGCAGCACTGCGCGACGGACGATCGGCCTCGGTTAGTTGACCATCATGGTTGCGATCCATCCGCTCGAACGTGGCCGCGCCATGCGCACGATGCTCTGCTTGCGTGATAACGCCATCGCGGTTTGCATCCGCACCGCGCCGCCCTTCGCCGTCACCGCGATGCCCGCGGCGGTGATGCCCAAACATGCCGCGTTGTGGCTTCTCATCTCCCGTCAAACGGCCGTCACGATTCTTATCCAGTTCGGCGAAACGTGCGGTCGGCGGCGCAAGAAACTCGTCGCGCGTAATGGTCCCGTCATTGTTCGCGTCAATGTTAGGGCGTTCGCGTTGCGGGCGGCTCGCGCGCATTGCCTCAAAAGCGGCCCGGCGCTCTTCACGAGTTACCGACCCGTCATGGTTGGCGTCCATACGGGCGAACTGGGCGTTTTGCGCTGCGTCGAATTCGGCGCGCGTAACCGCTCCATTATGGTTTGCGTCCATTTCTTCGAACATCGCATGCGGACCGCGTGGGCCTGCTTGTGGCGTTTGCGCGCCGTGCGTCTGCGCGACCGCGACGCCAGCCCCGGTAAGTGCAACCAATGCAACGGCCGACAAAACTACTTTTCGCATCATTAACTCTCCTTGGGAGCCGGCCTCGCTTAGCTCCATGACGCTCGTTTAGCGGGACTGTTTTGCATACGTTCGTCCAAGCTTCGTCAAAATGTGTCGAGCCTGATAGAATCCAGAAAAGAGAAACGGCCGATGCGTATAAGCACATCGGCCGTT
>JBEVOS010000296.1:0-10131 GCA_040507435.1 Caulobacterales bacterium
TGCACACATTTCATTGCTCGACACGCGCGAAATCGGCCGTGACGAGCAATTGGACTATCAGCGGGACATGAGGCCGCTCGTGCGAAATGGCGTGAGCATCGAGCAAGCAGCCGCGCAATTCAAACGCGAGAAATTGGACGATCCTTCACGCTCAATGCTCGGCGCGGAACAAGAAACGTGGCTCACGCGCGATCTCGCACGATCGAAAGCGCGCGGCCAGATCTGGCAAATACTCGCGCAGCAAGTCGTGTTCTCGCAGCAGATCGCGTCGACGGGGCTGTCGCGCCTTCTGCCGGCAAACGCTTCGCCAACCAACTGGTTCGCAACCTCCGAGCAAATGCGCCAATACGATCTGCCTTGGAATCTCGACGCGTGGGATGGCTATCCAGCTGCCCGCGCGCGGCTCAAAGCCTCACTCGTCGCCAACGCCAACAACGCCATCATCATCGGCGGCGATAGTCACAACGCATGGGTCTACAATTCGCCAGCCGCAGGCGGCGCGCGCCTCGCGGCGATCGAATTTGCGGGCGGCAGCATTTCTTCACCCGGCTTCGAACGGTCTCTAACCAACGCGGCGCCGGGCGAACGTGAGCGCGTGATTCAGTCGGGCGACCCGAACCTTGTATTCAGCGACTTTACCAATCGTGGCTATGGCGCGTTGAAGCTCACACATACAACCTGCGAAGCGGAATGGCGCGCCGTCAGCGACATACGCGAGCGCACACGGGGACCAGTGCGCGCAACGAAATTCGTATCTCAAGCAAGCGCCACGGCAGGCCCCGGTACGTGGACGATGGGAGCCTAGTCGCCGAAAGAAATTGTAATGCGCTGCACGCGCGGAATCGCAGCGCGCAACGCCTCATCGTCTGACGAAAACGGCGCATCGCCCGTCGTGGTATATCCTGGGACTGTGGGCTTAAACTGCACCATCGTATTACAGCCATTGGCCGGCGCCATCGAGCCGCCCTTCCAATCCGTGACAACACCGCCGTAATCCCAATCGAATCCCGACACCATGAAGGCAGGGCCATTCGCGCGCTGTGTGTTCGTCATCGCTTGGCCAAGCTTGATGCCCGCCGGGCCATTCCATTCCGACTGATCGCCGCGCACCGTCACGCTCTCAAGAGCTGTTTCCGCATCATCGCGCCAAACAATCTCCGCCCGCCTTAGCGGATTGTTCGCGTAGAGCACCGTCGCCTTATATTGCTCACCTTCCGGGCCAGGTAGCGTCTCCTGCGTGACGTTTTCAGCGCCATAAATCTGCGCCAGCGAGGCGGCGGTCGCGTCACGTGGAAAGTCAGCGCATGTCAGCAGAAGCGGCGGAGGCGGCGCATCCGCGCGATTTGGTTGCCCGCATGCTGTCAGCGCGAAAGCCAGCATCGCCAACATCATCCGCGTCGCCATCGGTTTCCTCTTATTTTTATTGCTACAGCATGGACGGGATCACGCGGTCCGGCGGCTTATGCCCATCCGCAAACGCTTTGATATTGATGATCACCTTCTCGCCCATATCGATCCGGCCTTCGAGCGTCGCCGAACCCATATGCGGCAGCAGCACGACATTCTGCAGCTTTTTCAGCTTCGGATTGATCGCCGGTTCATGCTCGAACACGTCAAGGCCTGCGCCCGCCAATTCATTCTTTTCAAGCATGCGGGCGAGCGACGCCTCGTCAATCACTTCGCCACGCGCGGTGTTTACAACGTATGCATGCGGCTTCAACAACGCGAGCCGGCGCGCCGATAGCAAATGGTAGGTCGCCGGCGTATGCGGGCAATTCACGCTCACGATGTCCATACGCGACAGCATTTGATCGAGGCTTTCCCAATACGTTGCATCGAGCTCATGCTCGATCGGCGTATTGAGCCTGCGCCGGTTGTGATAGTGAATCTGCAAGCCGAATGCGCGCGCACGCCGCGCAACCGCCTGACCAATCCGCCCCATCCCAATAATGCCGAGACGCTTTCCCCAAATGCGCCGCCCGAGCATATGCGTCGGACTCCAACCCGTGAAACCATCGGCCTCAATAAGCTTGACGCCTTCAACGACGCGGCGCGGCGCGGCGAGAATAAGCGCCATCGTCATATCGGCCGTATCTTCCGTGAGAACGCCCGGCGTATTCGTCACGGTAATGCCGCGCTGCACGGCGGCCTCGACATCGATATTGTCAACGCCAGCGCCAAACTGCGCGATCAGTTTAAGCCTGGAACCTGCATCCGCGATCAGCCGCGCATCGATTCGGTCAGTCACCGTCGGCACTAAGACATCGGCGTGATGGATCGCTTTCGTTAATTCCTCTTGCGACATCGGCTTATCGTCGATGTTCAGTTCTGCGTCGAACAATTCGCGCATCCGCGTTTCGACAGCTTCTGGCAGCGTGCGGGTGACGATGACTTTTAAGGACTTTGCGGACATGAGCGGTCTTTCGTCGAACGGCCTAGCTCCGCGCTCTCCTTAGACCAGCAAGGCTGCCCCTCCAAGGCGCGTAAAGCCTGCAAGCTGGCGGCTGACGTTAAATCCGCCTTCACCTACGAAGCGCACAATCCACTTTCCGCCTCTCAAACCGGCGGGTGGGTTAAAAAACAGCCGCGAATGCGGCGAGAAAAATGGGTGTGGTGATGGCTCGTCGACTGCGTTCGGCCGCGCTCGCGGCCGTGCTTGTATTGGGCGTAACAGCGGCCAACGCCGCTTCGTCCGTAAATCCGCAAACCGGAACCGATTCCCATTTGCCCGTGCCGCGCTTCGTCAGCCTCAAGGCCGAAGGCGTCAACGGCCGCCGCGGCCCTGGCCTCGACCACAAGATCGACTGGATTTACGAGCGCGCGGGCCTGCCGCTTCAGGTGACAGGCGAAAGCGGACCATGGCGGCGTGTCCGTGACCCTGGTGGCGCGCAGGTCTGGATCCATAAAATGAACCTCGAAGAGCGGCGCACAGCCATGATTCAGGCTCAGGGAGATATTCCCTTACGTCAGCGTCCATCCGAAAACGCCCGCCCTGTGGCTGTCCTCGCCCCTGGCGTTATCGGCGGCTTTACCGGCTGCGACGGCGAGTGGCGTCGTATCACGATCGGCGGGCGGGTCGGCTGGGCCCCGAAAGAGGCGCTTTGGGGCGCGGAAAGCTGCGCTGACCTTTAACCATAGAGCGTCTTGCCTTGCCGCTCCGGCCAACCGCTGCTAGCCCTGCCAGCGAATACAAGGCCTCTACGCTTCTTCATGAAAATCGAATCCCGCTACCCGTCTTCCTTCGACTATGACGCGCTGATCGCCTGCGGCCAGGGCAAGCTGTTCGGTCCCGGCAACGCCCAGCTGCCGCTGCCGCCGATGTTGATGATCGACCGGATTACTTCGATCACCGCCGATGGCGGAGATCACGGCAAGGGCAAGATCGTCGCTGAGTTCGATATCACGCCTGACCGCTGGTTTTTCCCCTGCCACTTCGAGGGCGACCCTGTCATGCCAGGCTGCCTCGGCCTCGATGCGATGTGGCAGCTTGTCGGCTTCTTTCTGGCCTGGGCGGGCGGCCCAGGACGCGGGCGAGCGCTCGGCGTCGGCGAAGTCGGCTTTCGCGGCGAAATCAAACCAGCCTCGAAACTCGTTCGCTATGAAATCGACATGAAGAAGGTGATTCTTCGCAAACTCGTGCTCGGCGTGGCCGACGGAGTGGTTTCTGTCGACGGAACACCAATCTATAGCGCGAAGGATCTGAAGGTCGGGCTCTACAGTCCCGAGCAGATGGCCGCGGGAATGAAATAAGGCGAGGAAGAATACGAATGCGTCGCGTCGTCGTGACCGGAATTGGGATCGTCTCCTCGATTGGCAATAACGCCCAAGAGGTGCTCGCCAGCTTGCGCGAAGCCAAAAGCGGCATCCGCCGTGCGGGCGAATACGCTGAGCGCGGCTTCCGCTGCCAAGTGCATGGGGAGCCGCAAGTGGCGCCCGAAAATGTTGTTGATAAGCGTGTGATGCGGTTCATGGGCGAAGGTTCTGGCTGGAACTTCATCGCGATGGAGCAGGCCATCGCCGACGCCGGCCTTGAGAAGAGCGACGTTTCCAACGAGCGCACCGGTTTGATCATGGGATCGGGCGGCCCCTCGACACGCGCGATCGTAGCTGCGGCCGATGTAACGCGCGAAAAGGGCGCCAAGCGCGTTGGCCCGTTCGCCGTTCCGAAAGCCATGAGCTCAACGGCGAGCGCCACCTTGGCGACACCCTTCGAAATCAAAGGCGTGAACTACTCCATCAGCTCCGCCTGCGCGACGTCGAGCCATTGCATCGGCAACGCTTACGAGATGATCCAATGGGGCAAGCAAGACGTCATGTTCGCGGGCGGCTCCGAGGAATTGGATTGGACCTTGTCGGTTCTGTTCGACGCCATGGGCGCCATGTCGTCGCGCTATAACGAAACGCCGGAGAAAGCTTCACGCGCTTTTGACGTAAACCGCGACGGCTTCGTCATTGCGGGCGGCGCGGGCGTGCTCGTCCTTGAAGAATACGAACGCGCCAAAGCGCGCGGAGCGAAAATCTATTGCGAAGTTGCTGGCTACGGCGCGACGAGCGACGGTTTCGACATGGTTCAGCCATCCGGTGAAGGCGCCGCACGCTGCATGAAGATGGCGATTCAAAACCTTGATCGTCCAGTCGACTATCTCAACCCGCACGCCACCTCGACGCCAATAGGTGATGTGAAAGAGATGGAAGCCGTGCGTAAGGTATTTGGCGATCAGATGCCGCTCATTTCCGGCACAAAATCGCTCACCGGACACTCGCTTGGTGCGGCCGGCGTGCAGGAAGCAATTTACTCCATCATGATGATGAAGAATGGCTTTGTCTGCGAAAGCGCGCACATCGAAGAACTTGATCCAGCGTTTGTTGATCTCCCGATCGCGCGCCAGCGGATCGAACGCAACCTCGATTGCGTGCTTTCAAATTCATTTGGCTTCGGTGGCACGAACGCAAGCCTCGCCTTCACAAAGGTTGCAGCATAATAGAAAAGGCGCGGCCTCTAAGCCGCGCCCTTCCTTCCCAAGAGCTTCGTATGCTTTTACTGCATTGAGCTCTGGATATTGTCGCCAGTACGCTCCGCCTCATCACCAAGGTTCTCTGCGGTCTGACCAATTTGGTCGCTTGCTTGGCTGGTTTCCGTTTGAGCCTGTTCAACGGCCTGATCCGCCTCAATGCCAGCTTGCTGATAACCGCCCTGGCTATTCGCGTAGATCGCAACCCCGCCGACTACGAAAAGCGCGCCGAGCAGCAAGCCTAAAATTAAACCGCCGCCGCCGCTTTTTTTCTTGGGGCGTTCTTCAACATGCTCAACGTAACCAGTGACGCGGCCCGTCTCCGGATCGCGAACAACCTCTGTTTCCCGATGTTCCTTGGTCATATCTCGTCCTCCGCGCCACATAGACGCTTTGGCGGAAGAACGATTGCTGCCGCGTCAGGTTCCGCTAACCGATTTTCAGCCGCACAAACGCCACCCCGCCGTTCGGATCGCCGCCATATAAGTCCTCGAGAGAATCCGGCGCGAAATGTTGCTGCACCAATGCGCCAACCCCGATCACCGTGCTGTCACTGATGCGGAAATCACGGATCGCCCCAACCGACAAGCGTTGCACGTCAGCTTCTATGTCCGGCGCCAGCGCGCCGGTTTCAATCTGCTCGGCGCGGGCGAAATAAGTCCACTCGTCATTTGGTTTTAGTGCGGATTCGATAAGCCAAGCGTTGTGCCAATGGCCGCCATCATGCGCCTTTGTCCCAAACGCGAATGTGGTGGTCCAAAGCCCGCTGCCGATAGGTTGCGCGTAAATCGCGCTTGCCGACCAGCGCTCTTCATCTTCATCCGGATGCAATTGCTCAGGGCTTTCAATATCAGCCCACGAAACTTGAAGTGACAAACGTTCCGCTGGATTCACGCTCACCCGCACCGCCGTTGAATCAAGGCGCGGCTCTTCAATGTCGAAACGGTCCTGGTCGGGCTCGCGGCCACGGAATCGCGACGCTTCAATCTTGAAAGGCCCCCGCACATAGCCCGCCGTCACAACGCCGAATGTGATGTGTGTGGAATCGATCCAATGATGCGACAGCGGCGCTTCGGGTGAATCCATCGCTGAAAGCCGGTGCATGAAAGCCGGCGGCCCAAACGCAGGTTCTCCAGGCAACCCCACATAACCAAAAACGCTCGAACCATCGTCAAAGCGGTGCGTGTAAGACGCCGATAGTTCCATGAAGAGATCATGCGGGTGCTGCGCATCGATCAGCTCTGTCGCGCCATCCGCAGTCTCCCCCGCAGCGAACAAAAGCGGATAACCGGATTTCCCCATCAGCGGATCGGGGCTCATCATCAAGCGAAGATTCACCGTGTCGTTATTCGCAAAATCACGCCGCGCAGCGCCCATGAACATACCAGCGAGAAACGCCTTCTCGTCCCCGCGCGCACCCTCCTGCCAAACATAGACGCCGTTGAGCAGCGCATGCCCCATCAAGTCCCAATTGGCAGCGCGGCCATGCACGCCGCCATGCGTGCTGACGTCCGGCTGCCAGCTCGTGCCGGAAGCATCGCGCCCCATGCCGTAAGAACCGTAGAGGCCCCGCATCTTATGCGCGTCATGATCCTCCGGGGGGGCATCATGTTCCATCGTGCGATGATCATGCTGCGCAGCAGGCGCAGTGTCATGATCGTGATGCTCTTGCGCAAACGCCGGTGAAGCAGCCGAGAGACACGCGACGATCGAAAACATCCGAGGCTTCATCGATTGATCTTCTCCAAGAGGTCGATGAGCTCCGCAGCCTTCTTGCGCTGTTCAGCAGGGTCGCCGCTCGTGATTGCGCCCTCGATGCAATGGGCAAGGTGATCGCGCAGCAATTCCGTTTCAGTTTTGGCAAGCGCAGCGCGCACAGCCTCGATCTGATGCGCGACGTCAATGCAGTAGCGCCCGTCCTCCACCATGCGCGCGATCCCGCGCACCTGGCCCTCAATGCGGTGCAAGCGGTTCAGCAGTTTCGGCTTTGCCTCGTGCTTCATCGCCACGCGAAATATACCCCCAACCAGTATATGTCCAGTCACCTCACGCCCGTGAAGCTTGACCGGCGGCGCAGCGCCTTGCATGTCCCCGTCCGGAATTCCATGAAAGGACCGGCATGGCCGAAGAGTTGAGCTTCCCGAAAGGCGATCTGATGCGCGGCAAGCGCGGCCTCGTCATGGGCGTGGCCAATGACATGTCGATCGCTTGGGGGATCGCACGCCAACTCGCGGCGCAAGGCGCGGACCTCGCCTTCTCCTACCAGGGCGAAGCGTTGGAAAAGCGGGTCCGCCCCCTCGTGGAATCGATCAACGGCGATCAAGCGCTGGTTCTGCCATGCGACGTCACTGACGATGCTGACATTCAAAGGCTTTTCGACGTGCTCAAAGCCAAATGGGGCAGCGTCGATTTCATCGTTCACGCCATCGGCCATTCAGATCGCAACGAACTCAAAGGCTCTTTCATCGAAAACACCACGCGCGAAAACTTCCTGCGCACGATGGATGTGTCGGCGTTTTCGTTTTTAGCTGTCGCGAAAGCGGCTGCGCCGCTGATGAAGCGCGGCGGCTCGCTGATCACGCTCACCTATCTCGGTTCCGAACGCGTGCTGCCGAGCTATAACGTCATGGGCCTTGCGAAAGCCGCGCTTGAAGCCGCAACGCGTTACATGGCGCGCGATCTTGGCCCCCAAGGCATTCGTGTGAACGCGATCTCTGCTGGGCCGATGAAAACGCTCGCCATGTCCGGCATCACCGGCGGTCGCGGCCTCATCTCTACCGGCCGCGCATGGAGCCTCATGAAAGAAGACACCAGCATGGAAGGCATCGCGGGCGCGGCGCTCTGGCTCGTGTCCGATCTCGGCCGCTCCACCACCGGCGAAACCATCCATGTGGATGCGGGCTTTCACGTCGTTGCGGTGCCTGACAGCGCCGAAGGCTAAGCCTTATCCTGGCGCGGCCTGCGTCATTCGCTTACGCTCACCGCAAATCACGCGGGGCGCACCATGAGCCTTGAGGGCAAAACCATCGTTATAACCGGCGCCACATCCGGCGTCGGCGAAGCGGGCGCTAAAGCACTCGCTCATTTGGGCGGGCGCATCATCATCGTCGCGCGAAACCGCGAGAAAGGCGACGCGCTGATAGAAGCGCTTACGGCGATCAATCCCCATCAAGCGCACAAAGTGCATTACGCGGACCTCTCCAAACTCGCGGAAATGAAACGCGTAGGCGCCGATATCGCAGCACATGAGCCGCGCATTGATATTCTCATCAACAATGCCGGCGCGGTCTACATGAAGCGTGAGGAAACGATAGATGGCCTAGAGCGCACCTTCGCCACCAATCACATGGCGTACTTCGTCATAACGAATGCGCTCATCGATACGCTGAATAGCACTGGCGCCGCGCGCATAATCTCAACCGCATCAATGGCGCATCGCATGGGCGGACCGATAGATTTCGATGATCTGCAATCCCGTAAAACCTATCGCACCATGACGGCCTACGGACGATCGAAACTCGCAAACATCCTATTCACACAGGAACTCGCTCGAAGATTTCGCGACATAGACGTGATCGCGACCAGTTTTCATCCAGGCTTTGTCGACAGCGGTTTCGCGCGTAATAATGGTGTTTTCGCCGATATCGCAATGAGCGCCGGTCGTTTATTCGGCCTTTCAATCTCCGCGGAGAAAGGCGCAGACACGATGGTGTGGCTCGCGACATGCGCAGAAAACGAAATGACGAACGGCGCATACTACGATCGCCGTAAGCTTGGCGATCTTGCTGCATTCGCGAAGGATGATGCAGCTGCACAGCGCCTTTGGGATGAAAGCGCGCGCATCGCATCTTAAGCGCGCAACATTAAATCGCGGCCACAACGCCTCAGAATGACATCAAGATTTGGAACGAGACCGAGCTTTAGCTCGTTTATTTTGAGCGCATCGCTTCGGATGCGCGATATCCAATTAAGGACCAATTCCAATGGCGAACAATCCTAATCAGCCAAACCAGAATCAGCCGGGCCAAAACCAACCTGGCCGCCAGCAACAAGGCGGACAAAACGATCCCCGCCAACAAGAGCAACAAAATCCGCAGGATCAAGAACGTCAGCGCCGCGAACAAGAAGAGCGCAACAAACAAAACCGTTAGTACGGTTCCGAAAGGCGGGGCGGTGAAAGCCGTCCTTCTTTTCATGCATGCAACAAAAACGGCGGACCGAAAGGCCCGCCGTTTCGTGTTTTACGAAGTTCTTCACCTTAGCCAGACGCAGTTTCCTTCTCGGCCTTTTGCTGGGTCTCGAGGTCTTCGCCCGTCGCTTGATCGACAACCTTCATCGACAAACGCACTTTGCCGCGATCGTCAAAGCCCAAGAGCTTCACCTTCACTTTGTCACCTTCTTTTACGATGTCAGACGGCTTTTGCACGCGCTGCGTCGAAATTTGCGATACGTGCACCAACCCATCTTTCGAACCGAAGAAGTTCACGAACGCTCCGAACTCCATCACCTTCACGACGGTTCCTTCGTAGATCTGGCCCACTTCCGCTTCGCTCGTGAGACCCTTGATCCACTTGATAGCCGCATCGATGGCTTCTTGCGACGACGAAGCAACCTTCACCGTGCCGTCATCCTCGACATTGATCTTCGCACCCGTCTTTTCCACGATCTCACGAATGACCTTACCGCCCGTACCGATCACGTCGCGGATCTTATCGACCGGAATTTTGATCTGAACGATACGCGGCGCATTCGCACCAACGGCTTCCCGCGCGCCGCTCAGAGCTTTGTTCATCTCGCCGAGAATGTGCATACGGCCGTCATATGCCCGCTCAAGCGCGACTTTCATGATCTCTTCGGTGATTCCCGCAACCTTGATGTCCATCTGGAGTGCGGTGATGCCCTGGTCGGTGCCGGCGACTTTGAAATCCATATCGCCGAGATGATCTTCATCCCCGAGAATGTCAGTTAGAACTTCAAAGCCGTAGCTTTCCAAGATGAGGCCCATCGCAACGCCCGCGACCGGACGCGCAATCGGAACGCCGGCGTCCATCATTGCGAGAGAAGAACCGCAAACGGTCGCCATCGAGGACGAGCCGTTCGACTCGGTGATCTCGGAGAC
>JBEVOS010000304.1:0-4049 GCA_040507435.1 Caulobacterales bacterium
ATAGGTTAGCTATCGGGCATACGTTCCGGCGGATCTTTTACTTTGGTATGCGACACCGCAGACATCACGCCAAGGCCAATAAGGACCAGGGCGCCGACGCCAATCCAGGTGTTGGAAACGCCCAGAAGGTGAGCGCCATAAGCGAGGCCTGCCAAAAAGACGACAAACCCGATCACGTAAAGCGAAAAGGCAGACATTTCAGGCTCCAAGGGATGCTTGAACTGCCGGTACAACGCGTGAGCCTGCTATTTGTGCCCGATAGTCGTTTTCACGCCCAACAGGCCGCGCCAACCTCCGCTCGTGAGTAAGGCGACATCGAGCAGCGCGAGCGGCATGAACACGTGCGGCGGCGCGGCCAAAAACATTGCGCGCCATTCGGGATCGAATTTCTGCTTGTAGGCGCGCAAGCCGCGAAATCCGTAAAGCTGTTCGCCCTCCTGATAAACGGCCGCGCCGATCTGCGTCATGGCAGGCGCAAGGCGGCGGCGTTCAAGGCCTGCGAGCGGCGCCATACCGAGATCGAGAAATTCATAGCCTTCCGTTTTCGCCCATTCGATTAATTTCAAGAACAGATAGTCCATGACGTTTTTGGGCGCGTCCGGCGCGTGGCGCATCACATCGATTGCGATCTCGGTTTTCCCTGCGCCGATCCAAATATTCGCGAATGCGACGGGCTTTTGATTTTGACGAACGACCGCGATTGGTTGCGCCGCGAGATAGCGCTCGTCAAACCTTCCCATTGAGAATTGTTTCTCTGAGCCTTTATGCGCGGCCAGCCAGGCATCAGAGATCGGCTTTAGCTCAGCGAGGTTTGCCGCGCCGGGGGCGCAAAGTTCGAACGTGCAGCCTTCGCGCTCTAATTTGTTGCGCGCGGTGCGCAGATTTTGCCGCGCTTTGCCTTCGAGAGAGAAAGGCTGGACGGGAACAAGCGCCGTCTCGCCGATTTTTCGCGCGATAAAGCCAAGCTCCGCCACGGCGCCGAGATCTTCGCTGCGCAGCGCGTAGAACACTGGCAGAGCGCCCGCTTCGTCGGCGCGTTCAGCGAAGCTCCAGAGCAGAGCGTCATGTTCGCTTGATTTTCCGCACGGCGCGCCCATCGCGATCCAGCGGCGGCCGCGCGTACGAAACATGAGAAAGGTTTCGCCGCTTTCAGAAAACAAAATGTCTTTGTCTCCTGCTTTCGCCAAATGCGCGTCGGGCCGAGCGCGTTCGGCTTCCGCAATGATCGTACTGGCGTGCGCGATTTGTTCCAGCGAAGGCGTTCCTTGAAATGGCGTGCGCGGCGTGGAGAAAAGCTGTCGCGCTGCGATAAGCGCAGCCAGGGCCGCAACAGCGACGCCGCCGCGGAGAAATCGTGAAGCGTCCGCATCCCGGAGGAATGTCCAAAAGAGTTCATCGCGATAGGGCACTTCGCGATAGACGAAAAATCCGATTGCGCAGATCGCCGCCAAGGTTGCGCCAATGCCGATGAACCACGGCGCCGTCAGCGTCTCGCGCATCATGCGCGATTTGCGCACAAATGCGCTCCGGCATGCGTAAAGCGCGGCGGCGACCAGGGCCAGAAGGATCGCTTCTTCGTAGTCGAGCCCGCGCAACAAAGCGAACACGACTCCAGCGCACAGCAGGGCGAGCGCCGCAGCGTAAGCGCCTTCACGCTTCCGCCACAGCCCGGCTGCGACGACGAGCAGGAGAAGGCCAATCAAACTTGCAAGGAAATGCGAGAGCTCGATCACGAGCAGCGGCGCGACCTGTGAGAGCGCATCCACACGCGGCGCTAGGGAGGGGAAGGCGCTCGTGAGCAGGAGAACGCCGCCGCATAGAAATGCGAGAAGCGCGAAAGCTTGCGGGGTGAAGGAGAGCGCCGCGGCTGCGAGCCAGTTTGGCGTGGAGTCTGCGTCATCGTTTTGCACGCGCGGCTCCCGCAGCTTTGGCTTCATCCCAATTTACCCTGTTCGCCCGCTATGAGGCGTTAACCTGCGTCGAAATGCGCTGGCCGCCGCCTGGCGGGACCTTGGGGCGCGGGCATATTCGCCCTATTTTAGTTTGGTTTTCACGCCAAGGCTGTCCGCATGGAAGATCGCACGCCGCCACCGCTCGTCGAACGCCCCAGCGCGTTCGGGATGCTCCCCAAGAACCGCATCCTTTTAGCGGCCGCCGGCGCAGGCGCATTGGTGCTCGCGGGCGGGGTTGGGGGCGTCATGGGCGCTACGCTGACGCGTTCGCAGGCGGTTGGTTCGGCCGCGATCTCATTGCCCGGCGCGGCGGGCGGGGCGCCGTCTTCATTTGCGGATGTCGCTGAGCGTGTGAAGCCCGCTGTCGTCAGCGTGCATGTGCGCGAAGGCGGCGATTTGCAGGCGAGCCTCCCGGATGGACCGCTCGGCGAATTCTTCCGGCGTTTCGGGACACCGGAGCGTCAGCAGCCGCGCGAGTCCGCAGGCTCGGGCTTCTTCATTAGCGAAGACGGTTACATCGTTACGAATAATCACGTCGTTCAGAACGGAAATCAGCTCTCTGTGACGCTCGACGATGGGCGAACGCTCGATGCGCGTTTGATTGGCGTCGATGAGCGAACTGATCTTGCTGTCATCAAAGTTGAAGGCGGGCAGTTTCCCTATGTGCGTTTCGCGGAGCACGAGCCGCGCATCGGCGATTGGGTGCTTGCTGTCGGCAATCCATTTGGACTCGGCGGCACCGTCACAAGCGGGATCGTTTCGGCGCGCGGCCGCGATATCGGCGCTGGGCCGTATGATGATTTCTTGCAGATCGACGCGCCGGTGAACCAAGGTAATTCCGGCGGCCCTGCTTTCAATCTCGCGGGCGAAGTCGTCGGCGTGAATACGGCGATCTATTCGCCATCCGGTGGGAATGTCGGCATTGCGTTTGCGATTTCCGCCGCGACGGCGCAGCCGATCGTCGATAGCTTGCGGCGCAACGGAACCGTCACACGCGGTTATCTCGGTGTCGCTGCGCAACCGTTGAACGACGATATTGCTCGCTCCATGGGCCTTCGCAACACACATGGCGCGCTTGTCGCGGAAGTTACAGATAACAGCCCTGCCGCGCGCGCTGGTTTGCAACCGGGCGATATTATCACCAAGATCAATGATCGCGAGATTAACGATGCGCGCGCGTTGGCGCGTGTTGTTGGTTCTGTCGAGCCGGGCGCTGAGACTGAGATCACTTACGTGCGTGATGGCCGTACGCGCACGGCGCGCGTTGCGCTCGCATCATTGACCAATGATCAAGCGCAGCAAAGCCGGCAAGCCGCGTCAGGCAAACCGGGCGCTGGCGGCTCACAAACCGCGAATGAAACGCTAGGTGTCGCGACTGCGCCATCAAGCGGCGGCGGGGTCGTGGTCACAGGGATCGATCCAAACGGCCCTGCAGCCGAACGCGGCATAGAACAAGGCGACATCATCCTTGAAGCAGGCGGGCGTGCGATCGCCAATCCGCAAGATCTCGCTTCGGCTGTTGATGGCGCGCGGCGGGATGGGCGCGGCGTGTTGCTGCTGCGCGTGCAGTCTGGCCAAGGCGCAGGTTATGTCGCGGTGCCGATTGGGCGCGGCTAATCATTGCGCATAAAAAACAACGCGGCGGTCGCGCCGCCGCGTTTGAGTAAGCACGGGAGTCCAAAAACGAGTTGGGAGGAGGAAATCCCCTTGGCTCGATATCGTCTCATCGACGATGGCTGCATGATGTACGGAGACCGCAAGCGACGCTGTTACGCCGGTCACGTCATCCAAACGAAGCAGACCGGCGTACAATTACGATGATCGTGAATTGGCGTTGGATCGCAGCAATATTTGCGTTAACGGCGGCGTCCTGCGCAACGCCCCGCGCGCCTTCGTCAGGCTATGAGCCGTTCGAAATTGCGGCGGGCGGCGCGTATGCGGATTGGAAATTATCGGGATATCGCAGCCTGGATCAGGCCAACCTGTCGTGGCGCATCGTTGTCATTCAGGGCACGCCGCCTGAAGCCGATGTTTGGCGATATGCGATTTCGCAGGTTCGTGAGGGCCGCGAAATTTATGTCGCTGACCGGCCTGGTT
>JBEVOS010000309.1:0-6761 GCA_040507435.1 Caulobacterales bacterium
GCCATGCGTTTCAACGAGCGCGCGTAACGCTGTGGGATTTGTCAGCAAGAAATTCGATGGAGATGCAGCATCGACCGCCTGACGAATGAAGAACGCGGCCTTTTGTTTTGTTCGATGATCGACGTCTGCACGCTCGACAAGCGTGGTGATAAAGTCAGCCGTTGCGAGATAGGTCTCGCGCAGCATGCCGAAATGTGGATTAGCGCTCCATTCAGGATCCTTGAAGCGTTTGTCGCGCGAGCCGACTTGGATTGACGTCAGCGGCGCACCGGTCAGCGCCGCTTGCGTGTAGCGCATCCAGATATCGAAATAGCGCTGCCATAGAGAAGCGTGCGCGTCACGCAGCGTCTCGGGGTGCATAGCGAGGCTGGTCCAAACAGAGTTCAGCGCCGGGCCAATGCCGAATGGGTCAGGGTTTTGGGCGACCGCTGCGCCTGCGCCGCTGCGGGTCTGATCGATTAGGGCTGTCGAGAAAACCTGATTGGCCCGCGTAATCACCTCGCCAAGGTTTCGGGAGAGTTCTGCCAGGCTGTTCAGGTTTTGGCCCGCGACGACCTCCGCCAGCGGTTTTGGTTTGCTGGAAGCGGCAGGCGCTTCTTTCGGAGGGGGCGCTCGGGGCGGCGGCTCGGCGGCGATGACCGCGGCGGGCGCCGTCTTCGTCCTGGGCTTGCGCGGCGCAGTTTTTTTCGGGGCAGAGACAGTTTCGGGGCTGGACAGCGCCGCGGCCGCCGCAGCGCGCTTACGAGGCTTCCGCGGCTTTGGATTCTCGGCGTTTTCCGGCGGCGTGGGGGTAGTGGGTGATTGCCCGCTCACGGCGTTCCATCCTCAAAGTTTTATAGTTCCTGCGACTCTCTCTGTGGCACATAGATCACCTCTGGTATAGGACAAGCGGCGTCTGTCGCAGCATCATAGCAGAGGCGCTAAGGGCTTGTGCAGAAAGGGAGCATCCGTGATTCGCGTCATCAGCGCCTTCGCATTTGCAGCAGCACTCTCGGCTTGCGCATCCGATCCGGAAACCCCGGCTTGGTTTGAGGCGCGGCAGGAGGCGCTTGAGCACCAAGGCACCCCGAACCTGCACGATATTCCACGCGGCACGGATGCGAACATCGCCCCGCAACATTGGGACGCCGTGGCAGCCGACTTGGCGGCCGCTGAGGCGGCCATGAAAGCTCACCCGCGGAGCCAAACGCCTCCGCCCGAACCCAACGCGCCTGCAGCATTCGAAGACGAAGCCCGTCAGGATATCGAGCAGACTCGCGACAATTACTAATCTGGCGCGGTGCGATCCGCGCCGCATGCCAAAGATCATTTCATGACACAGCCTGATTTCTACAAAATCCGCCGCCTCCCGCCCTACGTGTTCGAGGAGGTGAACAAGGTCAAAGCACGCCTACGTAATAAGGGCGTTGACATCATCGATTTCGGTATGGGCAACCCTGACCTGCCTGTTCCGGCGCATATCGTCGAGAAGCTGGTGGAGACTGCGCGCAAGCCACGCACCAATCGCTATTCAGCTTCGCGCGGCATTCCTGGCATCCGTAAAGCGATCGCCGGTTATTATGATCGCCGGTTTGGCGTGAAGCTCAATCCCGATACCCAAGTCATCACGACGCTCGGATCGAAAGAGGGGTTCGCGAATCTTGCGCAGGCGATCACCGCGCCGGGCGATGTCATCATCACGCCAAATCCGTCTTATCCGATTCACGCGTTCGGCTTCATCATGGCGGGCGGCGTCATCCGCCATGTCGAGGCGCATTCGCCCGAGCAATATCTCTCAGGCATCGGGCGCGCGGTTCGCCATTCCGTGCCGCCGCCGATTGCGATGGTGGTTTGCTATCCGGCTAACCCCACCGCGCAGGTAGCCGATCTCGATTTTTACAAGGAAGCGATCGCATTCGCGAAAAAACACGACATGTTCGTGCTGTCGGATATGGCGTATTCTGAAGTGTATTTTGATGGCCAGCCGCCTCCATCGGCGCTGCAAGTCGAAGGCGCGACGGATGTCTGCGTCGAGGTCAACACGCTTTCTAAAACTTATTCCATGGCGGGTTTCCGTGTCGGATTTGCGCTTGGAAACGAGCGGCTCATTCAAGCGCTCGGCCGGGTGAAATCATATCTCGACTATGGCGCGTACACGCCGATCCAAGTCGCCGCCGCGGCAGCGCTGAATGGCCCGCAAGATTGCGTCGAGGAGATGCGGCTGACCTACAAGGCGCGCCGTGATGTTCTTGTCGATTCTTTCGGGAAGGCCGGTTGGACGATTCCCAGCCCAAGCGCTTCGATGTTCGCATGGGCGCCGTTGCCTGAGAAGTTCGCGCATCTTGGTTCGGTGGAGTTCTCGAAGCGGCTGATGGAAGAGGCGGAAATTGCTGTCGCGCCTGGGCTCGGCTTCGGCGAGTATGGCGATGGCTACATTCGCATAGGCTTGGTGGAGAACGAGCAGCGCATTCGTCAAGCCGCGCGCAATCTCCGCAAATTCCTACAAAGCAATGTCGCGCCAAGCGCGCCGGCCGCAGCAGCGGGGTGATGCGTTTTGGGGGCGGATAAAAAGTTGCGAATTGGACTTGCTGGCGTCGGAACAGTGGGCGGCGGGCTTTTGCAATTGCTGCAAGGGCCGAACCCGAAAGTCGGCGATGGCCTTTTAGAGGTCGTCGCTGTTTCGGCGCGTAATCGCACGCGCAAACGCGATGTCGATATCTCGGCATATGAATGGTTCGATGATCCCGTCGAGCTTGCTGAGAGCGCTAACATCGATGTTTTTGTCGAGTTGATCGGCGGATCCGATGGTCCCGCAAAGAAAGCCGTCGAAGTCGCGTTGAAGCGCGGCGTGAATGTTGTCACGGGCAACAAAGCATTGTTGGCGATGCACGGGGCGGAGCTTGCGCAATTAAGCGAGGCATCCGGGGGTAAGCTTGCGTTTGAAGCAGCGGTCGCAGGCGGCGTGCCAATTGTAAAAGCTCTCCGCGAAAGTCTTGGCGGCGCTGAAGTGCGATCGCTTTCTGGCATTCTTAATGGGACCTGCAATTACCTGCTCACCGAAATGGAGGCAGGCGGGCGGGCGTTCGATGATGTGCTCGCCGACGCGCAAAGGCTCGGCTATGCGGAAGCCGACCCGACGACTGATATCGGCGGTTTTGACGCCGCGCATAAAATCACGCTCCTCGCGGCGATCGCATTCGCGGCGAAGCCTGATTTCGCGCATGTGAAGATCGAGGGCGTGGATACCGTCACGCTTCACGACATTCGGTTGGCTGGAAAGCTTGGCTATCGCATCAAGTTAATCGCGAAGGCGGAACGCACAAACGGCGCGATCGTCATGACGGTTCGTCCGATGTTGCTGGCATTTGACCACCCGCTCGCCAATATCAGCGGCACGCTGAACGCTGTGGTCGCAGAGGCCGATCCGACTGGTCAGCTCACCTTCATTGGCCGCGGCGCGGGCTCTGGTCCTACAGCCGCCGCCGTGGCCGCCGACCTCCTCGACCTCTTGCATGACCGGGCGGGGGCCGCTTTCGGACGGCCGGTCGCCCAACTTGCGGCCGCGGCGCGTGCGACGCCTGTTGAGCGCGGCCGGTATTATGTTCGGGTTTTGGTAAAGGATGAGCCGGGCGTTATCGCGGATGTGGCCGAAGAGCTTGGGCGGCAGGAAATTTCGATCGAAAGTTTCCTCCAGATGCCGAGCTATGACGCGCTGGTGGTGCCTATCGTTTTGACAACTCAACCCTGCGCGCGCGCAAAACTCGATGATGCGGTGCGCGCTATTGAAAACCTGCCCGCAGTGTCGGAAACGCCGCGGGTGATGCCGATTGACGAGAGCGGGGGCAGGTCCCGCTTTTGGAGCTAGATAGAGAGAGACAATGCCCAACGTCATTAACGACGATCTTGCTTACGCCGGCGCGCGCGTCGCCATTGCTGCGGCTATCGCTTCGCAACGCGAAGTGGGGCGCGGCGATGAAAAGCAGGCTGATCAGGCCGCGGTGGACGCCATGCGCACGGCCTTAAATGCGATGGCGATCAAGGGCCGTATCGTAATCGGCGAAGGCGAGCGTGACGAAGCGCCGATGCTTTATATCGGCGAAGAGGTTGGGACGGGTTCCGGGCCTGAGATCGATATCGCGCTCGATCCGCTCGAAGGCACGACGTTGACGGCGAAGGCGATGGCGAATGCGCTCGCCGTGATCGCGTTTGCGCCGCGCGGCGGCATGCTTCACGCGCCAGATACATATATGGACAAGCTCGCCGTTGGGCCTGGCTATGCGGATGGCGTCGTCGATCTCGATGCTCCCGCCGGCGAAAACGCGATCGCCCTTGCGAAGGCGAAGGGCGTGTCGGTGTCGGATATCGGCGTGTGCGTTCTCGACCGTCCGCGCCATGCTGACATTATTGCAAGCCTACGGGGCGCCGGCGCGCGCGTGCATTTGATTTCAGACGGCGACGTTGCAGGCGTTATCAACACCACCGATCCAGAAACTGGCATCGATATGTATGTCGGCCAAGGCGGCGCGCCGGAGGGCGTGCTTGCTGCTGCGGCGCTCAAATGCGTCGGCGGGCAATTCCAAGCGCGGCTGATCTTCCGCAACGATGATGAAAAAGCCCGTGCCGAGCGGATTGGCGTTACGGATTTCAAGCGCCGCTATTTGCGCGACGAACTGGTTTCAACCGATGCTGTCTTCGTTGCGACCGGCGTGACGAAGGGCAATTTGCTGGATGGCGTGCGGATTGCGAACGGCTTTGTCCACACCCATACGCTCGTCATGAACAGCGCGACGCGCAATGTCAGCGAACTGCGGGTAAAAACGCCGCTGCGCTGAGTGTTTAGGGCCAGGGACGCGACTCGCTTTACCCTTCGGTCGTGTCACTGGCTGCTAAATCCAAATCGCCTTCCGAGACGGCGGCGTTCTTGGGCGTTGAGCGCTCGCTGACTGGGCGGCGCTGGCGTGAATCTGCGGGCGACGCAAAGCTCGCGGAGGAGCACAGGCGGCGGTTCGGATTGCCGGAAATCGCAGCGCGCCTCATGGCGGCACGCGGTGTTACGTCGGGCGAGGCAGCAGACTTCATCGAGCCCACCTTACGCCGGCTGTTTCCCGATCCATCCACATTCGCGGACATGGACGAAGCCGCGCGCGTGATCGAAGACGCCATCGTCAACGATACGCCGACTGCGGTGTTCTGCGACTATGATGTCGATGGCGGCACAAGCGGCGCGCAACTCGTCCGATATTTCCGCGCGCGCGGGCGCGCTCTCAAAATCTACGTGCCCGACCGCATGACGGAAGGTTATGGCCCCTCTGCCGGGGCGTTTGCCCGTTTGAAAGCCGAGGGCGTCAAACTCGTCATCACCGTGGATTGCGGCGCGGCGGCTGAGGAGCCGCTCAATGCGGCGCATGAGATGGGGCTCGATGTCGTCGTGCTTGATCATCACCTCATGCACGGACCGCCGCCGAAGGCGCGCGCCGTGGTCAACCCCAATCGCGTGGATTGCAAATCCGGTATGGGCGATTTGACAGCGGCGGGTGTTGTTCTGGTTGCGCTTGCCGCGATCAATCGTGAAGCGCGGCGGCGGGGATCGATTGGTTCGAACAATTTGCCGAATCCAATGGACAATCTCGATCTCTCTGCGCTGGGCACGGTGTGCGATGTCGCGCCGCTCAAAGGCTTTAACCGGGCGATTGTCGCGCAGGGATTGAAGATATTGCGCGACACCAAGAACGTGGGTTTGGCCGCGCTCGCGAAGAGCGCGGGGCGCGACACGTGCGGTACGGTCTATGATCTCGGGTTCGTGCTCGGCCCGCGCATCAATGCCGGCGGGCGCGTCGGCGACGCATCCATCGCAACGCGGCTGCTTTCGACGGACGATCCAGAGGAGGCGGCTGGCCTCGCGTTGCAGTTGGAGACGATGAATACCGAGCGCCGTCAGCGCGAAGCTGAGATGCTCGCGGAAGCGGAGACGGCTGCGTTTGCGGAAGCGGAGCGGCATGCAGTCGTCGTGGTGGGCGCGCCACACTGGCATCCGGGGGTGATCGGCATCGCCGCAGGCCGGCTAAAAGACCGCATCCATAAACCGACGATCGTTCTCGGCGCGGCGGCGCCAGATGAGCCCGCAAAAGGCTCTGGCCGCTCAACGCCCGGCGTCAATCTTGGTGCAGCGATCGCGGCGGCCAAAGGGGCGGGCATTCTGATCGCGGGAGGAGGGCATGCGATGGCCGCCGGACTCACGATGGAGTGGAATCGGATCGACGATTTGCGGGCATTCCTCTCGAACGCCCTGAGCCCGCAAATGGCGGCGTCCGAGGCGGAGGCGCGCAGCCTTTCCATCGACGCGACAGCTGGCGTCGGCGCGCTCGATCTCGATCTGCTTGGGGCGCTCGATAAGATCGGCCCCTACGGGCCAGGCCATCCCGAGCCGCTCTTTGCGCTGCCCGATGTCCGCGTCTCTTTCGCGAAAAGAGTGAAGGAGGCGCATGTCCGCTTCACGCTGGAGGACTCGCGAGGGGCCCGGATCGGCGGCATCGCTTTTGGCGCTATGCAGAAGGGCTATGGCGAAGCGATGATGCGCGGGCAGGGCGTGTTTCATGCCGCTGTCCGCCTCAAGCGGAACGATTACGGCGGCAAAAGCCGGCCCGAGGTTGAAATCGTGGATTTGGCCGAAGCCTGATGCCAATTCGCGGGGCCGCTTGCGCCTCATGGCGCAGCCCTCTATATCGCGTGCCTCCGAGCGAACCGCGCGGCATGCGGGCCCTTCGTCTATCGGTTAGGACGTC
>JBEVOS010000001.1:0-7518 GCA_040507435.1 Caulobacterales bacterium
CCAATCCTGTTCAGTATCCGCTTTGACCCCCGCCGCGCGATAGAATGCATTCTCAACGGAGCGCAGGGCGACGGAGAATAGTGTGCGCCGTCCGGCGAACACGGCGTCGAGGTAAAGCCCGATTGGGCGCGCAATCGCCGCGACAAGCGCGATAAACGCCAGAATGAGAATCCAGCCTTCCAAAGTCATAATTGTTTAGCCCCTCAGAAGCGTTCGGGGCGCACGAGCGCAACCAGAAACAGAATGAGCAGAGCAGCGCCGAGCGCGCCGCCGAGAATGAGTTCAACGCCCATCGTCAGAGCCTCCGCACGCCGGCGAGCGCGGCGATCAAGACCGCGAAGCCAAGACAGATAAATCCAAGTGCGAACACGTCCTGCATGCGCGTTGTCTCCTTCAGGGCAGAATGGCGGGCGTCACATGAAGGTTCGAGGCGGCAAGGTCGGGCGGGAGATTAAGGGCGCATTAAGAGCGCCAGACGCCTTCACCCCTGTGTTTCGGCGCGCCCCGGAGGGCGCATGGCTCGCCAACTCGCAAGGACAAAGCCCTGCGTCCCGAAAACTTTAGGACGCCATCGCGTCGAAGACGGCGTCAGGGTTGAAAAGCGAAGCTGCCTTGATGCCGCCAAGCACGATGGGACGTGATCACGGACAATGCGCGCTTGCGCGTTCGATTGACGTCAGTTCGCCGACATTGCGCATGTAGCGAAGGCCGCATGCGCAATCCAGAATCACGCCAGGCAAACCGTCACTCGTCTCATGCGGCGTTGGCATGATGAACGCGGAGCACGCGGGCAAGCGCAACGTCGAGAGCCGTGCCGCTGATGGGCCCAGCATATTGTCCATGGCTCGAAGCAAAACGCGGTGCACCACCCAGCGGGCGCGGGCTTCATTGGAGTCGTCGAGTTGGCGCATGGCGAGGCCAACAAGCCTGTCGGTATGCGTGATGGCGCTGAGGCGCCAATGATCTGTTGTAGAGGACATCTGGGATGAGCCTTCTGATGAACGGGCTCAAAGTCGCGCGCATTCGCGGCCAGAAGTCACGTATTGTTGTGATTGATGTGACAACCCTAATACTTGCGCCGGCCACAACACCCGCGTGAAATCGGCGTTTTGCGCTGCGGTTGAGGAAGGCGCGGCCGTTCCATGGACTTTTGGGCATCAAGCGCGTATATAGACTTATCGATCCTCGTCGCGTCACGCTTTGATCCTCGCTGTCGCGCCGGTTTTTGCAGTCTCCTTCGAAAAATCGCCGCTCTCCGTGGACTTTCCACTAGGGCCAGTTGAATTTGGAGACGTCAAATGACTGTCGGCACCGTTAAGTTTTTCAATTCCGCCAAAGGCTTTGGTTTCATCGCGCCCGAAGGCGGCGCCAAGGACGTGTTCGTGCACGTGTCGGCGGTGGAGCGCGCTGGTCTCAGCGGCCTCACAGACGGCCAACGGGTTTCGTTCGATCTTGAACGCGATCGCCAGGGCCGCGACTCAGCCAGCAATTTGAAGACCGAATAGTCTTCATGAAGATCGGCGAGCGCATCCGCGATCTTTCGCACCAGGATAACCTCCATGCGAACGCAATTCGTTTGAGAGAGTCCGGCTTGGCTATGTAGCGGCAGCAAGTTGAAGAGCTGCTGCCGCTCGTTGGCGCGGATCTGGAAGAACGGAAAGTCGCGCGTGTCGCCGCGCTGACTGAGACGCGCCGTATTTGCGCGCAAGCACGGAAGGCAAAGAGATGAGCACGATTGCGAGCGCGATCGAGAGCGCTGGATTTGGCGCGTTCGCGCGCATGCTACGCGCGAGCAGGTTCGCTGATCTACTCGAGAGTGGCGGACCGTACACGATCTTCGCCCCCACCGATGCAGCGTTTGCGAAATTTCCCAAAGGCGCATTCCGAACATTGATGGAAGCGGATGAAGTGTTGCTTCACTCCGTCGCCAGTTATCACTTCGCAGCTGGCAAGGTTATGTCGGCACGGTTTTCGGGTAAGCGTATTCGCGCTGTGACCTATGGCGGCCAAAGTCTTATCATCGACGGCCGCAACGGGCTTCGGGTCAACATGACTGCGATGGTGGCCCCTGACCTCTACAACGGCGCCTGCGTGGTGCACGGAATTGACGGCGTACTCTGGCCGCGTCAGCCGGAAGTCGTGGCGCGGTGAGGCGCGTGGTCAAGAGAATTTTAGCCAATGCCAAATCAAGGGCGCCGACGTGAGCAGGCTTTATCTATTGCAGGCTTCGACCGCAGCCAGCAGCGTTTGGATGGCGGAAGTGGCGTCCGTCTTTGGCGCGCGCGAAGCCGGCCGTGCTCGCTGTCAAGGCCGCGCAAAAGGTGAGGCGGGCTCCCGGTTGCGCCAACTCCACGATCGTTATGTCAAAGCGCGTGAGGCCTACCATGCGCAGCGTTGAACGCGCAGAGCCGATGCCGGGCGCTAAACCGCGAGAGGTTTGTTTCCTCAGCTCGAATGTTGCAATCGTTTAGGATCAAGAGGAAGCTTTGCACAAAGAGCGCCGCTTGGGCCTCGCGCGAGGCAGCATGGACGTCCTTCAGCGCAACAATGTCCATGTCCTCGGCGATGGTCAGCGCGCGATGATGTTCGCGCACGGCTTCGGTTGTGACCAGAACATGTGGCGCTTCGTGGCGCCTGCCTTCGAGGCTGACTTTAGAATTGTGCTCTTCGACCATGTGGGCGCAGGCGGATCACATCTGTCGGCCTATGGCCGAGACCGCTACGCGAGCCTCGAAGCCTATGCAGACGACGTCGTCGAGATCGGTGAAGCGTTGCGGCTGAGCGGCGCTGTATTCGTCGGCCACTCGGTCAGCGCCATGATCGGCGTTCTGGCCGCGCGCAAGGCGCCAGGCATGTTCTCCGACCTCATCCTGATCGGCCCATCGCCGCGCTATATCGACGATGACAATTATGTCGGCGGCTTCACCGCGGCGCAGATCGAAGAATTGCTGGATTTTCTGGACTCCAACCACATGGGCTGGTCGGCGGCGATGGCCCCATTGATCATGGGCAATCCTGGCCGGCCGGAGCTTGGCGGGGAATTGACCAACAGCTTCTGCCGTACCGATCCCGACATTGCCAAACATTTCGCGCGTGTGACCTTCACCTCGGACAATCGCGCCGATCTCGGCGCGGTGTCGGCGCGCACGCTCATCCTTCAGTGCAGCGAGGACATCATCGCGCCGAGCGCCGTGGGTGACTATGTGCACGCTAACATACCTGCCAGCACGCTCGTCACACTCAGAGCGACAGGGCATTGTCCCAATCTCAGCGCGCCCGACGAGACCATCGCGGCGATGAAACGGTTTCTCGCCGCATGACGACGGGCGATCGCGACTTAGAAGACTTTGAAGACCTCTTTAACAACGCTCCGTGCGGATATCTCTCGCTTGATCCCAGCGGACGCATCCTGAGAACCAATCGTACGCTCAGGACCTGGCTTGGCTATGAGGCGCACGAACTCGAAGGCAAGCGCTTCCATGATCTCTTGAACATTGCTGGAAAGATCTATTACGAGACCCATTTTGCGCCCTTGCTCAGGATGCAGGGCAGCTTCAACGAAGTTGCGCTCGAATTTTCGCCGAAGTCTGGCGCTTCGATCCCGGTGCTCGTCAACGCGCACGAGCGTCGCGACGAAGCGGGTGCGGTTAAATTGATCGGTGTCAGCGTTTTCAACGCTACGGACCGGCGTCGCTATGAAGCTGAGTTGCTTCAAGCTAAGGCGGCGGCCGAAGCAGCCAGCGCCGAACTGCGGACGCTTAATGCAAGCTTAGAAACTCGCGTCGAGCATGAGGTGACCGAACGGCTTAAATCTGAAGACGCCCAGCGCCAGATGCAGAAGATGGAGGCAATCGGCCAGCTTGCGGGCGGCATCGCGCACGACTTCAACAACATGCTAGCCGTGGTGATTGGCGCGCTCAACTTGATTGAGCGGCGCCTACGCAAGGGCGAGGGCGCCAATGATCTGATTGCGGCTGCCAAGGATGGCGCCGCGCGTGCGGCGGCGTTGACCCACAGATTGCTTGCCTATTCGCGCCAATTGCCGCTGGAGCCCAAGGTCCTCAACATCAATCGCGTGGTGTCGGACATTTCCAAACTGTTGCAACGCACCTTGGGCGAGGAGGCGCGGCTGGAAACAGTTCTGGCCGGTGGCCTTTGGGCCGTCTGCACCGACGTCAGTCAATTGGAGAACATGATCGTCAATCTGGCGGTCAATGCCCGCGACGCCATGCCCGATGGCGGGCGCATCACCATCGAAACCGCCAATTGTCATCTTGATGACGCCTATGCGCGAGAACATGTCGAAGTGATCGCTGGCCAATATGTGATGGTGGCGGTCGGCGACACCGGAATCGGCATGAGCCCCGACATCATCGCGCGCGCGTTCGAGCCCTTCTTCACCACCAAGGACATTGGAAAGGGCACAGGTCTCGGCCTCAGTCAGACCTTTGGCTACGTCAAACAATCGGGCGGCCATATCAAAATCTACTCCGAGTTGGGGGAAGGGACCACCATAAAGGTCTATCTGCCGCGCCATTATGGCGAGGGCGACGTCGCTAAGGAGACATTTCAACAATCCGGCACGCCGTAGGCGCGGCTTCGGAAATAATCCTCATCGTTGAAGACGATGATCGAAGCGCGAAGAGATTTTCGACACGAGGGTGAGTCATTGATCGCCGCCATTTGGCCGAGCTCGCACTGCGAGTGCCGTGGCGTGTCAACGACGCCTTCGAAACACGCCGTCTCTAGGACCTGTGCGCGACGCCTGAAAGCAGCTTTCCGGTAAGCGAGTTGACTCGCTCCTTAACTTCGGGGTCGTTTGAAAGCAGCGCAGCGCGGTGTAGCACCATTCACCGCGCGCTAGATCGAACGATCATTAGGAAAGCCAACATCACTCGGCATCCAGCGCGTTCATCGCCGTCTTCAAAGCCGCCGCCGATGCACGTAGGCTATCCAACTCAGCCGCGGTAAGCTCAGGCTCAAGCACCCGTTCGACGCCCGAAGCCCCAAGGATGCAGGGGAGACTCAGAAATATATCCGAAATCCCGTATTGACCGGTGAGTAGTGTGGAAACGGGAAGCACGACCTTCTCGTCGCGGAGGACTGCCTCGCATAACCGCACAGTAGCGGTTGCAATGCCGAATGACGTATATCCCTTGCCGGTCGCGATCCTGTATCCTGCCTCGCGAACTTCGTTTGCGATTTGTGTGTGGTCGGGCGCAGCGCCAGCGGCAAAGCGATCCAGCGCTAGGCCGCCAACTCTGACCGTGGAAAACGCGGCGACCTCGCTATCACCGTGTTCGCCTAATACGAAACCCTCAACAGACGCAGACGAAATTTGCAGCGCGGTTGCGAGCGCTTGCCGCAATCGACTTGAGTCAAGCAGCGTGCCGGTTCCGAGTACGCGGCCTGCGGGCAGGCCAGAATATCTGAACGCAATTTGCGTCATGAGGTCGACCGGATTGGCGGCGACGACAATGACACCATCGAAACCTTTGTCGGTCAGTTGCCGCACACAGGCGGAAACGATCGCGGCGCTTTTCGACGCGACGGACAAACGTGGTTGAGAACCATGAGTTACTGCGCCGGCCGTAATGATGGCGATGCGAGCAGAAGCGGCATCAGCAAAGTCGCCAGCCCAAATACGGGCAGGACGAGTAAGAGCATTTGCGTCTGATAGGTCTGCTCCTTCTGCATCTGCCAGCGCCGCGTCGCTATCGACGAGAACAATTTCCCGGAACAACGCGCGTAACATCAATGCATAGGCTGTTGTGGCGCCGACATGGCCCACGCCGATGATCGCAACGCGGTCGCGGGGAGGCATGTTCTTCGTCTTTCATTGAGTTAAGGGCGCGAGGACAACACCGGGGTGCGCATTTGGTTCGACTTATGGACCCTAATTAGGCGGATGTTGTGGCCCCTTAATCGCGCGGTCTGCGTTGAAGCGGGTTAGGAAGAAAACACCATGAAAAAACTACTATTCGCTACTGCTGCGGGTTTTGCGCTCATAGGCCCGCTGGCGGTGCCGGCCTCCGCGCAAGAGCATGATCGCCGCGGAGAACAATCCGAGCGTCGAGGTCAGGGCCGCGAACAGCAAAACTCCCATAGTGACCAATACCGCCAGTTCAACGACAATGACCGCGCAGATGAAGCGCGCCGCAGTGATCGGCGTGACAGGCGGGATCGGCGTCAATCGTGGCGCGACAGTCGCCACGAAGCGCGTTGGGATGATACGCAGCACAACGGTTATTATCGCGGTAATAGATGGCATTTCGGGCCGCCGCCGGCATCGTTGCATAGCCGTGTGACGCTGGGCTATCGCCCGTGGGCGCGTGGGCAGCGTCTAGGCTATTACAATAACCGTTACACGGAAGTGGATTATCGCCAGCAGAATCTGCGGCCGCCGCCGCGCGGGTATCACTATGTGCGCGACAACGACGGCGATATCATTCTAGCTGCAATCGTTAGCGGATTGATCGCATCAGTGATTATCAATAACAGCCGCTGAAACTTCTGTTTAGGCTGCTCCGATTGGCAAGTCGGAGCGGCTTTGCGGCTTTGACGATCACAAGCCGGACCTTTCACGCAGGAGCATGATCTCGTGGAGAATGACAAACTTATTCTCGTGCGTAGCCGCGCCTATGATCTCGCCGACACGGGCCGTTTTAAGCATTGGAACCAAATCGCATCTGCATTGGAGAGGGAGGGCGTTCTCCTCAGTCTCATCGAGACTCTCGGTGCAGATAAGCTCGCTGTGATGATGATTACGCGCTCATGCGATCAGGCGAGAGCTCGTCATTAGATAGAATATCGAGCGCGGCTATTCTTAAGCGGCTGCGAGCGCGAGCGGCGCCAGAATAGTGAAACGCGTGCCGGCATCGCTATCGATGCGCAAAGCGCCGCCAATCTTCGCCGCCATCATCTCAACGAGCTTCATACCATAGCCATGGCTCTCGCGATAATTTTCGGGCAATCCCACGCCATTGTCGGCGACGACAATCCGAACCTGGCCGCCGTCCAGAGCGAGGCTAACGTGAACGGCGCCGCCGCGCTCTTCTGGAAATGCATGGCGCAGAGCGTTCATCACGAGTTCATTGATAGCAAGAACGACAGGTTGCGCCAAAGTGAGCGGCGCCTCGATTGGTTCGACCTGAGCGTCGATCTTCATCAAGCGCGGATCGCCAGCCATGACCTGAAGAGAGTCGCACATCGTCATGACGAGATTACCAAGATCGACGATGTTTTTGCCGCCATTTAGTTGGAGCGCATCGTGAATGCGCGCAACTGCTAGAATACGCGCAGATGCGACACGAAGCGCTTCACGCGCTGCGGGGTTGGGCTCGCGGCGCTCCTGTAGCGACATCATGCTCGACACGATCTGCAAGCTATTTTTTATGCGATGATCGCCTTCCCGAAGGAACAATTCATGACGAGCGATGATTTCCTTGCTGTGCGCGCATACGCGACGCAGCAGGGCGTTCTCAGCTAGAAGCTGCTCGGTCGTCGGTTGCTGATGGC
>JBEVOS010000005.1:0-12258 GCA_040507435.1 Caulobacterales bacterium
CTTAGGCTAAGCGCGCGGCGGACTCGGTCGGGTTATTTGGGAGATATCCCCGTATTTTGGGGGCGTGGGTTTATGCGTCACTTTCATCGTCAGTGCGTTCGGCGACATCCATTGCATCGTGCAGCACACGCAGAATGGTGAGCGTTTCATCATCATAGGTGAAGACGATGATATGGCGCGGTTGTTTCGGCTGGCCGCCACGCGTGCGCGCATGGCGGAGATGATAGAAATTCGTATTTGGCACTTCGTCATAACGCTGAACGCCAGTGCGTTGAGGATCAGCGCAGAGAAAAGTAATCGCGCGATCAAGCAGCGCTTTGTAATCGCGCCTGGCGCGTGGGCCGAACATGCGATGGGATGTCTTGAGTAAATTCCGAATGTCGGCCCGTGCTTCTGACCGATGCTGCGATTTCCTCATTCCGCTGGCGTGCGTGCGGCGGCATCTTCCGCTGCGATTTCTGCTTCCACTTCTGCGTCGATCTCATCGAGCCAAGCGCTGACGTTTTCGATTGGAATAGGTGGGCCGGAATCGACCCCTTGTTGGATTGCCTCGCGGAGCGCTTCGATTTTAGCGACGCGGAGCGCTTCCTCGTTCTTCAGTGAGCGCAGGCCCGCGCGGATGACTTCGGAGGCGTTCTGATAGCGGCCGGAGGCGATCTCCTCGGCGACGAAGGCGTCGAGCGCGTCGGTGAGGTTGATATTGCGCGTGGCCATGAGGGGAAGATGGTGTGATTGGCAAAAATTGGCAAGTGCCGATCTTGATTTGTTCCCGGGACTCACTCCACTTAAATCCGCATGATTCATGAGCAGTCCCGCGAGGTTTCCGAACTCAATCTTAGAGCGGCGTATTCGGCACATGACAGGTTCTACGGTCAGGGCGCGCTGCTTTTTCAGTCCGTTCTAACATTCGGGGATTCAGCTTTAAAGGCCGCCGCGATACTGAACGGTGGGGCCGCAGTAGCGATGCTGGCCTTTATTGGCGCTATGCTAACCTCAGATCGATCGTTGCTATCGGGCTACTCTTCTCTTGCGGACATACTGACAGTTTTTGGCTTTGGCGTGCTTTGTTCAACGCTTGCCAGCGGCGCTTCATACTGCGCACAAATTTTTTACGAAATCGCGCATTCCGAAAATAGGCTCGATTGGACGCATCCTTTCATTCACGAAACTCCCAAGGTGAGATTGCGCTCACGGATTGGCATTGTGTTCCAAGTATTAGCGATCGGTCTTGTCGTGATGTCTTACGCCGCCTTTGCCGTTGGCGGAGAAAAATTCAGGGCTTTTTCCTCCAACGCTTTCGAAGAATTTTCGGGGCAACCAGTTGTGATGACAAGTTCTCCGCGATCGCAGGATCGTGTTTCTGAAAACAGGGCAGTCCCAAGATCGGATTTTCAGATGAATGCTGAAACAACAAATTTTATTGTGGCGATTGGATCAATCACAGCCGCTCTTGTCGGGCCTGTTGCTGCTGTGCTGATAACTTTGAGGTGGGAATCTATTCGCCGATCCCGTGAGGGGCGTCAAACCTTGCTGCAAACTTTGTTAGCTACTCGTGGGCGCGCTTCTGATCCGAGTTTCAGCTGGGCGATACAAACAACGCCACTTCATTTTTCACAAAACCGAAGTGTTGTTAATGCGCACGCTCTTTACATGGATCAGGTCAGGCTTCGTGTGCCTCCGGAGCAGCAAGCCGCGCACGACTCAGAGATTGGCAGGAGATTAGGACTCCTTATTTCGGAAATGATGAAAGATCTAGGATATAGAGGGCTGACGTCGGAACAGATAGAGGCCTATACGGCGCAAGGATTGGCGGATCGCGAAGAATTATTTCGTCGTGCGCTCATTGCTCTACCGGTTATTGCATTTCATGCGAATCGGAGTGCTGACGCTGCAGAACAATTATTAGCGAGAATGCCGCGGCCATCGAGCGAGGAATGAGATAATCTTAAGCCATATGCCCGCCATCGACGGGCAGTGCGGCGCCCGTCACGAACGACGCTTTTTCCGAACACAGCCACAGCGCGGCTTCGCCGATTTCTTCCGGTTTGCCGGGGCGGGCCATTGGCGCGAGCGCGGCGGCGTCGAGATAACCCGCGTCGAACGCGGCTTGCGTCATCGGCGTCAGCACCAGGCCCGGGCAGATCGCGTTGATGCGGATATTTTCGAGGGCATGATCGATCGCGGCGGTTTTGGTGAGGCCAATCACGCCATGCTTCGATGCGGAATACCCTGCCGAGCCGCGCAAGCCATGCAGGCCCGCGCCCGATGAAATGTTCACGATGGCGCCGCCGCCCGCGCGGCGCATCGCAGCGATCTCTTCCTTCATGCAGAGGCGCAGGCCGGAAAGATTGATCGCGATCGAGAGATCCCAAGTATCGTCCGGGCTATCGGCGAGCGCGCTGCCGCCGCCTACAATGCCGGCGGCGTTCACCGCGACATCGATGCCGCCGAATGCTTTCACGATCGCCTGCGCCATCTTGGAAACATCGCTCGCCTTCGCGACGTCGGCGGCGACACCGATTGCTTCGCCGCCCGCAGCGGCGATCATACGCGCGGTTTCTTTTGCGCCGTTTTCGTCCCGATCGACCGCCGCGACGCGCGCGCCTTCGCGCGCGAAGATCAGCGCCGTCGCGCGGCCAATGCCGGAGCCGCCGCCTGTGATGAGCGCGGTTTTGTTTTTGAGCATCGTCATCAGCGGATACCGTCCATCGCGTCCCGGGCGTGGGATGGTGCGGAGGATTGCGGCTTTGACCGAAAAGTCAATTGTGCGGCGCGAAGAGCGCCCCCGCGCGCTTAAGAGCGACCCATTTAAGACTGGCCCATTTAAGAAGGAATGGCGACGTCGATTTCGCCGCCGCCATCGCGGAATTTCTGACTCATCTCCGCCATGCCGCGTTCGGCTTCGCCCGAATCGTTTTGTCCGCGCACTGCTTCGCGAATTTCTTGGGTGATTTTCATCGAGCAGAATTTCGGGCCGCACATCGAGCAGAAATGCGCGGTTTTGTGCGCTTCTTTCGGCATGGTCTCATCGTGGAAGGCGCGCGCGGTTTCGGGATCGAGGCCGAGATTGAATTGATCCTCCCAGCGGAATTCGAAGCGTGCGCGGGAGACGGCGTCGTCATGCAGGCGCGCGGCGGGGTGGCCCTTCGCTAAGTCCGCGGCGTGCGCGGCGATTTTGTAGGCGATGACGCCGTCTTTCACGTCTTTCCTGTCTGGCAGGCCGAGATGTTCTTTCGGCGTGACGTAGCAAAGCATCGCCGTGCCGAACCAGCCGATCATCGCGGCGCCAATTGCAGACGTGATGTGATCGTAGCCGGGCGCGATATCGGTGGTGAGCGGGCCAAGCGTGTAGAAGGGCGCTTCGTGGCAATGCTTCAGCTGCTCGTCCATGTTGGCTTTGATCTTGTGCATCGGCACGTGGCCGGGGCCTTCGATCATCACCTGCACGTCATGCTTCCACGCGATCTTGGTGAGTTCGCCAAGCGTGCGCAGTTCTGCGAATTGCGCGGCGTCGTTCGCGTCGGCGATGGAGCCGGGGCGCAGGCCGTCGCCTAAAGAGAAGGAGACGTCATACGCCTTCATGATCTCGCAGATGTCTTCGAAATGCTCGTAAAGGAAGCTCTCCTTGTGATGCGCGAGGCACCATTTCGCCATGATCGAGCCGCCGCGTGAGACGATGCCGGTGACGCGGTTTGCGGTGAGCGGGATGAAGGGCAGGCGCACGCCGGCGTGGACGGTGAAGTACTCGACTCCCTGTTCGGCCTGCTCGATCAGCGTGTCGCGATAAACTTCCCAGGTGAGGTCTTCGGCGACGCCGCCGACTTTTTCGAGCGCCTGGTAGATCGGCACGGTGCCAATTGGAATCGGCGCGTTGCGGATGATCCAATCGCGAATGTTGTGAATGTTACGGCCGGTGGAAAGGTCCATCACGGTGTCGGCGCCCCAGCGGATCGACCACACCATTTTATCGACTTCCTCGGCCATCGAGGATGTCACGGCGCTGTTGCCGATATTGGCGTTCACTTTAACGAGGAAATTGCGCCCGATGATCATCGGCTCAAGTTCGCCGTGATTGATGTGGGCGGGACTGATGGCGCGGCCGCGCTCGATCTCGCTGCGCACGAATTCAGGCGTGACGAAATCGGGAATTTCCGCACCGAAGCTTTCGCCGTCGCGGATTCCTAATGCTTCGCGGCGGAGGTTTTCGCGGATCGCGACAAATTCCATTTCCGGCGTGATGATTCCGCGCCGCGCGTAGGCAAGCTGCGTGACGGCGGCATTTGCTTTGGCGCGGCGCACTCTCTGTTGCACTGGGAAAGGCGGCGCGAGGCGTGCGCCGTAAGCGCCGCCATTATCCTCGGGTTTCACTTGCCGCGCTTCGACGATCTCAACATCGCCGCGCGCCTCGACCCAGGCGTCACGCGCACGCGTTATGCCGGTGTTGATGTCGATCTTGATGCTCGGATCGGTGTAGGGGCCGCTCGGGTCGTAGAGCGTGAGCGGCGGTTCGTTCGCGCTCGGGTGCGGGATCACTTCGCGAAACGGCACGCGCATGTCCGGGTGCGCGCAGCCGGATGCGTAGACTTTGCGCGAGCCGGGGATCGGCTCAGCAATGATGGAATCGGCGAGCCTTTTGGCGTCAATCGGTTTATTCATTCGGTGTTTCCTGCGCGGCCTTTGAACCAGCCGATAAAAGTGAGCCATGCGCCGAGCGCCACATCGAGCAGCGCGCCGAGCGTGAGGAGGATTGGTTCGCGTAGCAGCGCGATCGTCATGTCGGCGCCGAGTTCCGGCGCGGCCATCAACGAGGCGCCCTTCAAAGTCGCCATAACGCCGACGATGGTGATGATGGCGGCGGTGACGCTCGACCAATGACGATGGAAGGTTAGCAAGGTCAGGCCCGCCATCACAGTAAACGCGCCGGTCGCGAAAGTGAGGCCGTCATCAGAGAGGAATGCGCCGAAGAGCGTGGCTGCTTCATCGCGGCGCAAGAATAGCGCCAATCCAGAGATGAGCATGTACGGACCGACAATTCTGGCCGAAGTACGCGTGCGCTGCACGGAATTGTATTCAATCATGGTTCTCTCCCTCCGCCGGTGTGAGCCGGATCAGGTTCAGCGGGTCAGAGCATCAGCCCTATCTCAGCAGCTTAGGCGCTGCCCCCCGGAGATGGCGCGGACCCTAAACTGCGCTGCGGGCGCGTCAAGCGTTGCTTCGTCAGGGGCCATCCTCCAAACTTTGCATCGATGTGGATGCTCGTGCAGAAGGCGGCGATGAAGATTTGGGGCGCGATCGCCGCGTGTATTTCCTTGGCCGCCTGCGCGACCTCCGCGCCTTTCACGCCATCGCCGCCGATTACGGCGCGGCCATTGCCAACCGGGCGTTTCGCCACCGCGATCGCGAAGTTCGAAGACATGGACCGCACGTCGCCGCCGGCGCTGTGCCAGTATCTCTTTGTCGGGTCTTCATCGATCCAGTTCTGGTCGACGCTTGCGGAAGATTTCGCGCCGCGTCCGGCGCTCAATCGCGGGATCGGCGGCACGCAAGTCACCGATGTGTACGAAAACTTCGATCTGTTGGTGACGCAGTATCAGCCGCGAGCGATTGTGTTCTATGCTGGCGATAACGATCTCGCGCTGGGCGCGCCGGCGCCGATCGTCGTCGAGAATTTTCAGCGCATGATGGCCGCGAAGAGCCGGGCTTTAGGCGATACGCCGGTCTACGTTATTTCGGTCAAGCCTTCGCGCAATCGTTTGGGGCAATTGGCGGACCAGGCGGAAGTGAATCGCGGGCTTGCGGCGCTGGCGGATTCGCGCGCCGATCTCGTGTTCATCAATGTCGTGCCGTTGATGATGCCGAATGGACAATTGCTCGATGTGTTCATGCCGGACGGCTTGCATCTTAATCAGGCGGGCTACGCGATATGGCGTGACGCTGTACGCGCCGCGCTCGATGCGCCGATTGCTGTCTCCGCCCCTGGCTGTGCGCCTGTCGCTTAGATTAGCGCCGCAACGCGTTCTTCACGAGATCATCGACAACGGCGGGGTCAGCGAGCGTCGACGTATCACCGAGGTTTGACAGATCGTTTTCCGCGATCTTGCGCAGGATGCGGCGCATGATTTTGCCGGAGCGTGTTTTCGGCAGGCCGGGTGCGAATTGAATCGCGTCAGGCGATGCGATCGGGCCGATTTCCTTGCGCACCCATTGCACCAGTTCGCTGCGTACGGCTTCGCTTGGCTCTTCGCCGAGTTTCAGCGTGACGAAAGCGTAGATTCCTTGGCCTTTAATGTCGTGCGGGAAGCCGACGACGGCGGCCTCGGCGACGCGCGTGTTTCCGACGAGCGCGCTTTCGACTTCTGCTGTGCCAAGGCGATGGCCTGATACGTTGATCACGTCGTCGACGCGGCCCGTGATCCAGTAATAGCCGTCTTCATCGCGGCGGCAGCCATCGCCGGTGAAGTACATCCCGGGATAGGTTGAGAAGTAGGTGTTGAAGAAGCGCTCGGGATCTTTGTAGACGGTGCGCGCTTGGCCCGGCCATGAATCGAGCAAAACAAGATTGCCGCTGGCCGCGCCTTCGAGGAATTCGCCTTTATCGTCCACCAAGGCGGGTTTGACGCCGAAGAACGGCTTGGTTGCGGAACCAGGTTTCATCGGCCAGGCGCCTGGCAGATTGCCGATGAGGCATGCGCCGGTTTCGGTTTGCCACCATGTATCCACGATCGGGCAGCGGCCTTCGCCAACCACGCGGTGATACCAAAGCCAAGCCTCTGGATTGATCGGCTCGCCAACCGTGCCGATGAGTTTCAGCGATTTGCGCGAGGTTTTCTTCACTGGCTCCTCGCCCTCACGCATCAGCGAGCGCAGTGCGGTCGGCGCGGTGTAGAAAATGTTGACTTGGTGTTTATCGACGACTTCCCAGAAGCGGGAGACGGTTGGGTAATTTGGCACGCCCTCGAACATCAGAACGGTCGCGCCGTTCGCGAGCGGGCCGTAGACGATATAGGTGTGGCCCGTCACCCAACCCACATCCGCCGTGCACCAAAATATGTCGCCGGGGCGATAGTCGAACACGTATTCATGCGTCATCGAGGCGTAGACGAGGTAGCCGCCCGTGGTGTGCAGCACGCCTTTCGGTTTTCCTGTTGAACCGGATGTGTAGAGAATGAAGAGCGGGTCTTCCGCGCCCATCGGTTCAGGTTTCAGCATGGGACGGGCGGTGGCGCGCAGCACTTCGTAGCGCTCATCGCGGCCATTTTTCATCGGCACGTCCGCGCCTGTACGTGTCACGACGATCACGGTTTCGACGATTGGCGCTGCTTCGACCGCGGCGTCGACATTGAGTTTCAGCGGAATGGTTTTGCCGCCGCGCACGCCTTCGTCCGCGGTGATGACGATTTTGGAATCGCAATCGAGAATCCGATTGGCGAGACTTTCCGGGCTGAAGCCGCGGAAGACGACCGAGTGGATCGCGCCGATGCGCGCGCATGCGAGCATCGCGTAGGCGGCCTCCGGGATCATCGGCAGATAGATGGTGACAGTGTCGCCCTTCTTGACGCCGTAGGCGCGCAGCACATTGGCGAAGCGGCAGACTTCATCATGCAATTCGCGATAGGTGATTTTCTTCGAGTCGTTCGGATCATCGCCTTCCCAGATGATCGCGACTTGATCGCCGCGTTCGGCGACGTGGCGATCGATGCAATTTTCCGAAACGTTGAGAACACCGTCTTCGTACCAGCGGATGTGAAAATCTTCTTTGTTGAAGGAGACATCCTTCACTTTTGAGTATGGCTTGATCCATTGCAGGCGCTGGCCGTGATGGCCCCAGAAGGCTTCGGGATCATTCAGGGCCGCTGCATTCATCGAACGGTATGAGACGTCGTTGACCTTGGCGTTCGCGGCCCATTGAGCCGGGACTGGCAGGATCTTTTCTTCGGACATCGGACGGCTCCCAGAATTTTCCCCTGCCTCGCATATGAGGGCGGGGCCGCGCAATTGCGGAACCTAAGCAGGCGAGCGGGGCTTTCCGTGCGTCGGGCGGCTGCGGGAGGCTTTCAGGCGCGGGGCGCGCGCACTAAATTTCACGTGACGCGATGAGGTTTTTAGCATGAAGATCGGCTGTCCGACTGAAATCAAAACCCGCGAATATCGTGTAGGGCTCACGCCGGAGACAGCGGCGGAACTGACGCGCGCCGGTCACGAGGTGTTTATCCAATCCGGCGCGGGCCTTGGGATCGGTGCGGAGGATCCACGCTATCAGCGCATCGGCGCTCAGATCGTGCGCGATGCGGCGGCGGTGTTCGATGCGGCTGAGCTGATCGTGAAAGTGAAGGAGCCGCAGCCGGAAGAGATCGCGCGGCTTAAGCCAAATCATACGCTCTTCACGTATCTCCATCTCGCGCCCGATCCTCTGCAAGCGAAAGCGCTGATGGAGAGCGGGGCTACGGCGATTGCGTATGAGACGGTGACGGATGCGAATGGGCGCTTGCCGCTGTTGAAGCCGATGAGTGAAGTTGCGGGGCGGATGTCGATCCAAGTCGGCGCGCATTATCTCGACAAAGCGCATGGCGGACGCGGTGTGCTGATGGGCGGCGTGCCGGGCGTGCGGCCGGCGGATGTCGTCATTCTTGGCGCAGGAGTCGCGGGCTACAATGCGGCGCAGATTGCTGTTGGGATGCGCGCGCGCGTGACGGTGTTCGATAAAGCCCCAGCACGGCTCGAGGAGTTGGATCGTGAATTCAATGGCCGTTTGGAGACGGTGTATTCAACGCGTGCGGCTGTCGAAGATGCGGTGAAGGAAGCGGATGTCGTGATCGGCGCGGTGCTGACGCCAGGCGCTGCCGCGCCAAAGTTGGTGACGCGCGACATGTTGAGAGAGATGCGCGCTGGGTGCGTGCTCGTCGATATTTCGATTGACCAGGGCGGTTGCTTCGAAACGTCGCGCCCAACGACGCATGACGATCCGGTCTATGTCGAACAGGGCATTATCCATTATTGCGTGACGAATATGCCGGGCGCGGTGGCGCGCACGAGCGCGTTTGCGCTGAACAATGCGACTTTGCCTTTTACGTTAGCGCTCGCGGGAAAAGGCGTGCAGCGCGCTTTACGCGAAGATTCCTATCTCGCAGATGGATTAAACGTTCATTCCGGGCAGATAACGCATGAGGCTGTGGCGCGTGCGCTTAATCTCCCTTGCGTTAGGCCAGCTTGGATTACGGACTAGCGGGCGCGTTTCGTAATGATCTTCACGCGCTGAAATATTGTGTCTGGAGACGTGACGCTCAAACTTTCATCACGCAGGGCATAATTCGTTCGTTGCGATTGTGCGCTGATGCGAACCTTGAGACCATCCGTGCGTTAAGTGGGTGGAGAGATCGTCATGTTGTCGAAGAGAATCGGCGAACCATGCCCCAAATGTTCGACGGGCTTACAGCGACGCCGCACGCGTAATCGGGGCGATGTGATGGACATCGCTTATTGCGCCAGTTGCAACGCCTCGTTTGAGCTTTCTGTCGAGGAAGAGATTGAGGCGCCAGCTCTGTTCGTGGCTGCCGCTTTGCCCGCCTAGCGCGGAACCTGCGTGCGTGGCGCGCATTGATTGCCTGCAAGACGCAGGAGGCGCAGATGCTTGTGCGCGAAGTCATGACGCAAAATGTGCGTCTTATCGAACCTGATACCAGCTTACGTGAAGCCGCCGCCGTCATGGGCGAGATTGATTCCGGGTTTCTGCCTGTCAGCGAAAACGATCGTCTCGTTGGGGCGATCACAGATCGCGATATCGCGTTACGCGGTGTGGCGGAAGGCAAAGGCCCGGACGCGCGCGTCCGCGATGTCATGAGCACCGAGGTCAAATATTGCTACGACGACGTCGATATCGACGATGCGGCGCGGAATATGTCTGCGATCCAGTTACGCAGGTTGCCAGTGGTGACGCGCGAGAAGAAACTCGTGGGCATCATCTCGCTTGCGGACATTGCGCGCAGCGGAGAAACCCGACGCGCCGGAGCGACGCTTGAAGGCGTTGCGCGGCCATCGCCTCAACACAATCAAAGCGCCCTCCGGGCTTGGGAAAGTCAAAGCGGGCCGTATAGCGCCGCCTAGCGATTATCTAGCTGCGCGCGGACGGCGGCGAGGCCGTCTCGCGTGATGACATAAGCGCCACCATTCCTGCTTATGATGAAGCCGCGGCGGCGCAATTTCTGAAAGATTGCGAGCGAGCAATCGGCCAGCCGCCAACCGTCCCTGTTGATGCATTCAACTTCGACGATGTCGCCCTTAGTGTTTTTGTAGTGATGGATGCGCCCGCCCTGCGCGAGCGCGTGCAGCGTGCGCTGCTCGTACTTCGATATGTTCACTGGAGTTAAGCCTGATCTGAACGTGATGCATTGCGCCGCTCCCGAAGGCGGCGGGTTCAGAAGGCGGGCGTGAGGCCCGCAGGCTTAAGCAATCTCAGACATAAACACTCAGGCCGCTTCGCGCGGTGGGCGCTTTTTTCTCAAATGCGGCGTTGCGTCAAGGGATCAGCCTGGCCTGGCACTGGGCGTTACGATGACAAAGCCTCGCGCATTTCGCGGGGAGGGTGTAAAGAGAGGGCAGAGAGGCGCGCCATGAGCTGGAAAGACGTTCTCGCCATTGTTCTGGAAGCTGAGCTTGATGAGCCGGCGTTCGCACTTGCGGCTGCTGTCGCTGACAAGTTCGACGCGGTGTTTTCCGCGGCTTTCCTCACACCGCTGCCCGACGAACCGCTGGCTTATGAACCGACCGTCGTGGCCGGGGTGTGGGCAGAGCTGCTCGGGCGGGCGCGTGCGCAATCCGATATTGAGCGAAAGAAGGTTGAAGCGCGGCTATCCACCCTCGGGCGGCAGTTTGAACTTCGCACGGCGGAGGCGCTTTCGCGCGATCTTGGGCGTGTGGCTGCGGTTCATGCACGCTATGCGGATATCGCAGTGCTTGCCCGCCCGCTTGAGGGCGCGATTGGCGATGCGCGCGAAGAGCTGATCGAGGGCATTTTGTTTCACGCCGGGCGTGCCGTGCTGGTCGCGCCGCCAAAGTGGAGCGGGTCAGTCGGCAAACGGATTGTGTTGGCTTGGGATGCGAGCCGGGAAGCGACACGCGCGCTTTCAGAGGCGCAGCCGATTTTGGACGGCGCTGAACGCGTCACGGTGGTGACAATCGACGCGAAGCCAAAAACGTTCGGGCATGGCGAGCAGCCAGGCGCGAATATCGCGGCGCATTTAGGCCGGCGCGGCTTGCATGTCGAAGTCAGGAATGTCGAAAGCGGCGGCAAGGCCGCATCGCAAGCTATTCTCGATACGGCTTCCGACGTTGGCGCCGACATTATCGTGATGGGCGGATATGCGCACTCGCGATTGCGGGAAATGGTCTTTGGCGGCGCAACGCGTGATCTGTTACGTGCGAGCACGCTGCCTTTGCTGATGGCGCACTAATAGATTGAAAAAGGGCGAGCCGTTTCTGGCCCGCCCCATAATTTTCAGCGATTGCGAGAAGCGATTACGCTTTCACCTTCGCCGCCCATTCCGGCGGACGCGTGATGTTGCCCATCGCTTCGAACGGCGTGTAGTTCGGCTTCAACGACGGCAGCACGTCATTGATGATCGCATCCGGCGTCCAGCCGTTTTCGCCGCTTTCGCGGAACGCCAGCGTGCGGGGCTGCGAGAAGATCGAAATATCGCGGCCTTGTACGCCAAAGATTTGACCGCTCGTTTCTTTCGCCAGCGGGCTTGCGAGGGCGACGGCGAGTTTTGCGGGCGCCTCAGCGCCGATCGCCTTCGCCATCTGCTCGCGGCGCGCGGCATGTTCAGGATCTTTCACTGGAACGCCTGCGACGAGACGCGTCCAGGCGACCGGCGCTAGCGTGTTCGAACGGACATTTTTAGTCGCGCCCTCAAGCGCGATAATCCGCGATAAGCCTGCGATGCCCATTTTGGCCGCGCCGTAATTGGTTTGGCCGACATTTCCGATCAAGCCTGAGGTGGAGCTGAAGAGCACGTAAGCGCCATCTTGCTGTTCGCGGAACAGTTCGATGGTCGCGCGGCAGACATTGTACGATCCACGCAAATGCACATCGACAACAATGTCCCAATCGGCGTTTTGCATTTTGTGGAACATCGTGTCGCGCAAGATGCCCGCCGGATTGATGACAGCATGAAGGCCGCCAAATTCCTTGAGCGCTTGTTCACGCATGTTTTCGACAGCGGCGTAGTCCGTCACGCTGTCTGAGTTCGAGACTGCTTTGCC
>JBEVOS010000028.1:0-13850 GCA_040507435.1 Caulobacterales bacterium
CATCCCAAGCGCGCCGCCTTCGGACCGCTGAAGCAGCACAAGCCCGATGAGCGAGACGCAGATCAACAGGTTAATGACCAAAACGACCGTGTACATGCGGACGTGGGCTCCTAACGGCCGTCAAAAGTGAAGCGGGCGAGATACCCGAAACAAGCCTCAAACGCCAGCGGCGGGATGAGCCATGATGATCGCGGAAAAGTCGGCGGCTTTGAGGCTGGCGCCGCCGACGAGGGCGCCATCGACATTGTCGATCCCGAATATTTCCCTCGCATTGCCCGGTTTTACCGAACCGCCGTACAAAATACGGACCTTTTCGCCCTCTGCGGCGATCCGCATGACCAATCTGCGGCGAATGTCCGCATGAACTTCCGCGATTTGCTCTGACGTGGGCGTAAGCCCCGTGCCGATCGCCCAAACAGGCTCGTATGCGACAACAAGCTTGTCGCCAGCCTCCGCCGGGACCGATCCGGCAAGCTGCGCGCCAACGACGTCGAGCGTCCGCCCAGCTTCGCGATCGACAAGCGTTTCGCCTACGCAAATGATTGGGATCAGCCCGGCCGCCAGCGCGGCGCGCGCTTTTGCGGCCACGATCTCATCCGGCTCGCCGTGATCGCGGCGGCGTTCGGAATGCCCCACGATCACATAGCGAGCGCCGGAGTCAGCAAGCATCACAGCGGAAATATCGCCCGTATGCGCGCCTTCCGTATTCGCGTGGCAGTCCTGTCCGCCGATCGCTACGGGAAATTTCGCTGCTTCGGCGACCAGCGTCGCAGGCGGGCAAAAAAGGATCTCCACAGCATTTGCGTGGCTCGCCGCCGCCAAGGTTTTCTCGATCTCTACAAGATCGGCCCGCTTGCCGAACATTTTCCAGTTCCCAGCGATAAGCGGCTTCCGGGTCCCCATTTACCTCTCCTTGCTCACATTGCGGACAGACATTGCCCCTAGAGGGGGCGCCCACTATTGTCCGCCGCCTTACGCATTACGGACCTGTTCATGCTTGCACAATTGCGCGCCGTCACCCGCAACTGGATCGCCCGAGTTTTATTGGGCGTGATCGCGCTGGCCATGGCCATCACGCTCTTCCAGGGCGATTTCATCAGCGGGCTCACAAACATGTTCAACCCGCAGGGCGTTGCGCAGGTCGGCTCATCGACGATCACACCGCGCGAATTGCAGCGCGAGTTCGACCTATTTCTGCGCGGACAGCAGCAGCAAGGCCGCACGGTGACGCGCCCACAAGCCTTGGAAGCGAACATTCACCTGCGAATATTGGAATCGCTCATCGAACGTCGCGCGATGCACCAATACGCCGCAAAGCTCGGAGTCCATACCAGTGACGCCCAAGCGGCGGACCAAATCCGCGAAATTCCCGCGGCGAAAAACCAACTGACTGGGCGCTTCGATCGCGCATCGTACGAGCGCTTCTTGAGCGACCTCGGCTATTCGGCAGGCGAGTTCGAAACCGAAATTCGAAATGACATCGCAGCCAACCAAATCATGATGGCCGCATCAGCGGGCGTACGCGTTCCTTCAAGTTTCGGCGCGCTCGCATTGGCATACGAATCCGAGCGCCGGATCATTGATGTTGCGCAAGCGCCGGGCACGATCGTCGGCGATCTTCCCGAGCCGACGCCGGCGCAAATTCAAGCGTTCTACGAAGATCATCGTGGCGCGTTCGCTGTTCCCGAATTTCGTGGGATCACAGTGATCGTGGCCCGCGCGCAGGACTTTGCGGATCGCGTGAGCGTGCCGGAAGAGCGTGTACGCGCCGAATTCGACCAGCGCCGCAACTCTCTTTCAACACCCGAAAAGCGCAGTTTCGTTCAGATCGCTGCGCCGGACGAAACAAAGGCGCGCGATGCGGCGACGCGCCTCTCCAATGGCCAGGACCCACAAGCGATTGCTTCTGCTTTGGGGCTCACCGTCGTACGCCAAGCCGACAAAGCGCAGACCGACATCGCAGACCCCGCCATTCGCCAAGCTGTGTTCGCAATGCAGCCGGGCGCGGGCCCGCAGGTTGTGCGCGGTCAATTGTCGCCATTCGCTGTCGTCCGTCTTGAATCCGTAACGCAAGCCAGCGCGCCAACTTACGAATCTGCGCGCGAGAGCCTGCGTGGCGAACTTGCGGCGCATGAAGGCGCCGATATGCTCGACCGTGCGATAGAGGCTTTTGAGCAAGCACGTGATGGCGGCGCGAACGCTGCGGATGCTGCGCGCGCTCAAGGCCTAACCGCTATCGTTGTTCCCGCTGTAAGCGCGCAAGGCCGCGCGCCAAACGGACAGCCGATTGAAGAACTCGTTGACCTCCCAAGCGCCATCACTACGGCGTTCCAAACCCAGGAAGGCGAGGCCACAGACTTTACGCCGATGGCGGAAGGCGCGGACGTTCTCGTTCAAGTAGATCGCGTGACGCCTGCCACGACCCGACCGCTGGATCAGGTCCGTCCAATCGTGATTGCGCAATGGGTCGCGCAAGAGCGCGGACGGCGGCTCCGCGAAATCGGCGACCGCGTCTCTCAAGCTGTAACCGGCGGGCAAAGCTTTGCAGAGGCGATCCGCGCGGCGAACTTGCAAATCGCCGGAGCCTCTCAGGCGATTGATCGCCAAATGGCGCAGCGCCTGCCCGATCCTCAACTAGCGCAAGCTATTTTTGGCGCGGCGGAAGGCCAGGTTACAACGCTCGTGCGGCCCGATGGCGGAGCCGTGCTTGTTGTCCACGTCCAAAAAATCGAACGTGCCGATCCCACACAAAATCAACCAGCGGTCGAACAATTGCGTCAGCAAATTCAGCAGCAGGTCGGACAAAGCCTCGTCGCCGCCGTGCAGTCAGCAGCGATTGAGCGGGCGCGTGTGAAACGAAATCAGCGCATCATCGATCAATTGTTCCCGCCAGCTGAAACAGGCGAAGCCCAGCAATGATTGCGATGGAGCCAGGCCTCGACGATTTTGCCGCGCGCTTCGCAAAAGGCGGCGCAGTGGTCTGGACGCGCCGTCTATCGGATCTCGAAACGCCGGTCTCCGCTCTTCTAAAGTTGGGCGCAGACCAACCTGGCGCATTTCTCTTCGAAAGCGTCCAAGGCGGCGATTGGCGTGGGCGCTACTCAATTATCGGCATGAAGCCGGATTTAATCTGGCGCGTCCGCAATGGCCGCGCCGAGATCAGCACCGGCCGCTTTGAAGATGATGCGTTCAAACCGGAAAAACTTCCTGTTCTGGATTCGCTGCGCAAACTGATCGCGCGCTCCAAGCTCGATCTGCCTTCGATCCTGCCCGCACCAGCGGCGGGCCTCTTTGGCTATCTCGGCTATGACATGGTGCGCTTTATCGAAAATCTGCCCGACAACGCGCCCGATCCGCTCGGGCAGCCGGATGCGATGCTGATGCGTCCGACGGTGATCGCTGTGTTCGATAATGTCGCGAGTGAAATCACGCTCGTCACGCCCGTGCGCAAAGGGCATGGCCGTTCGGCCCCGGCTGCGTATGACGCCGCACGCAAACGTCTCGAACGCGTTCTGCGCGCGCTCGATCGTCCGATCGCTAAACGTCCCCCCGTTCAGCCGCCGAACGCAGCACAACCCGAGCCCGTCTCGAACTTCACGCAAGCCGCTTACAAGGACGCTGTCTCGCGCTGCAAAGACTACGCGCGCATCGGCGACATCTTTCAGGTTGTGCCAAGCCAGCGCTTCTCCGTGCCGCTGAATGAGAGCGCGTTTTCGCTCTACCGTTCGGTGCGCCGGATAAACCCTTCGCCTTTCTTATTTTATTTGAACTTCGATAAATTCGCGATTGTCGGCTCGAGCCCAGAAATTCTCGTGCGCTTGCAGAATGACACCGTCACAATTCGCCCGATCGCCGGCACACGTCCGCGCGGCAAAACTCACGAGGAAGATCTCGCGCTTGAGCAGGAATTGTTGGCCGATCCAAAGGAGCGGTCAGAGCATCTCATGCTGCTCGATCTTGGGCGCAACGATGTTGGCCGCGTTGCGCGACGTGGCAAGCCGAAAGGCAATGCGACAGGCGCGCCGGGTGAAACAGCGGAAGCGAATGTCCGCGTCACCGCGAGTTACACAATCGAGCGCTACAGCCACGTGATGCACATCGTATCGAATGTCGAAGGTCATATCGCGCCCGGGCTCGACGCAGTTGATGCGCTCTTCGCGGGCTTTCCGGCGGGCACCGTTTCTGGCGCGCCGAAAGTGCGCGCCATGGAAATCATCAACGAGATGGAGCCGCATAAACGCGGCGTCTACGCCGGCGGCGTCGGCTATTTCTCCGCTAACGGCGATATGGACACCGCCATCGCGCTTCGCACTGGCATCGTGAAAGATGGGCGCCTCTATGTTCAAGCGGGCGGCGGAGTCGTGCTCGACAGCGATCCCCAACTTGAATTCGAAGAAACTCAGCACAAGGCGCGCGCCCTCATTCGCGCGGCTGCGGAGGCGTGGCGTTACGCCTGACACGCTCCCCTGCTCGCTTTCACTGCCTTTTTTGCTAATTTCCTGTCAGAGCCACGCGCATGATCCTCGTCATCGATAACTACGACAGCTTCGTCTACAATCTCGTCCACTACGTCGAAGATCTCGGCTCGGAAACCGAGGTGCATCGCAATGATGCAATCACCGTTGAAGGCGTCCTGAAGAAGAAGCCGAAAGGCGTTCTCATCTCGCCCGGGCCCGGCAATCCGAAACAGGCCGGCATCATTCTCGACTTTCTGCGCAGAGCGCCGGCTGATTTGCCAATTTTTGGCGTCTGCCTCGGTCATCAAGCAATTGGTGAAGCGTTTGGCGGCGATGTGATCTCCGCCAAACATATTATGCACGGCAAGACGAGCGAAGTGCGCCACAAGGGCGGCGGTCTTATGCGGGGCCTGCCCTCGCCCTTCACCGCCACGCGCTATCACAGCCTTGCGATCAAACCCGAAACCCTGCCGGACGTTTTGACGGTCGACGCCGAAACCGAGGACGGCGAGATCATGGCCGTGCATCATAAAAGCCGCCCAATCTTTGGCGTACAGTTTCATCCCGAAAGCATCGCCTCCCAGCACGGACACGCGATGATCGGCACATTTCTCGATGCGGCGGGCGCGCGATGAGCGCGCTCGATGGCGAATTCGCCGCGATCCTCGATGGCCAAACCTCACTTGAGGAAACCAAAACGTTTCTCACGCGCTCCGTTGAATTCATGGGCGACGCCGAAGCATTGGCCGTCGGCGCGCGCGCGATGCGGTCGCGCATGGTGCGTGTGAAGGCGCCGGATGGCGCAATTGATGTGTGCGGCACGGGCGGCGACGGGGCTCACACGCTCAACGTGTCCACCGCCGTGACCTTCGTTGTGGCGGGCGCCGGCGTTCCGGTCGCAAAACACGGCAATCGCGCGATGAGTTCGAAGAGTGGCGCAGCCGATGTTTTAGAGGCGCTCGGGGTAAAACTAACAGGCGATGTTCCAACCCTTGAGCGCTGCCTCGCTGATGCAAAGGTCGCGTTTCTTTTCGCGCAAAACCATCACCCATCCATGCGCCATGTCGCTCAAGCCCGACGTGAACTCGGCTTTCGCACAATCTTCAATCTACTCGGACCGCTTTCGAATCCTGCCGGGGTAAGCCGTCAATTGCTGGGCGTATTCGCATCCGAATTCGTCGAACCCGTCGCGCGCGCACTGAGACTTCTCGGCGCTGAACGCGCCTGGGTGATCCACGGTCACGGCGGCATTGATGAATTGTCGGTCGTTGGCGACAATGAAATCGCGATGCTAAATGGCGCATCGATCCAGCATCATGACATGAACGCCGGCGACATGCTGCTATCGCCGCACGATCCGGACGATCTCAAAGGCGGTTCGGCCGCAGAAAACGCTGAGGCTCTCCTCGCGCTTCTCGACGGCAAGAAATCCGGTTCGCTCTACGATGAAATCGTCCAACTGAACGCCGGCGCCGCGCTCGTCGTTGCGGGCCGTGCGAGCACGATTGACGAAGGCGGCCAGCTTGCCGCGGCAAGCCTGCATGACGGCCGCGCGCGCGCAGCGCTCGATAAGCTCATTGCGCTCACGAAAGATGCGCCATGAGCGATACGCTGCAAAAGATCGTCACTTACAAGCGGGAGGAAGTCGCCGCGCGCAAAGCAGCTACGTCTCTCGCGGCGCTTGATCGCCAAGCCCGTGCGCTGCCTGCGCCACGCGGTTTTGCAAACGCGCTCCAACAGATGACAGCGCGCCCCGCGCTGATTGCGGAGATCAAGAAAGCGAGTCCCTCGAAGGGCCTCATCCGCCCTGATTTCGATCCGCCTGCACTCGCGCGTGCTTACGAAGCTGGCGGCGCGGCCTGCCTCTCCGTGCTGACCGATGCGCCTAGTTTCCAGGGCCACGAGGATTATCTCACCGCGGCGCGCGGCGCAGTCAGTCTTCCGGCGCTCCGCAAGGATTTCATGATCGATCCATGGCAAATTGCGGAAAGCCGCGCGATCGGCGCCGACGCGATCCTTGTGATCATGGCGTGTGTCGACGACACACTCGCGCGCGAGCTTGTCAGCGCGGCCACGTCCTTCGGCATGGATGCGGTGATCGAAGTCCATGATGAAGCCGAACTCAATCGCGCGGTTACGCTCGACGCCAAACTTATCGGCGTGAACAATCGCGATCTGCGCACATTCGAAACGCGCCTCGACACGACCGAGCGCTTGGCGCCCTATATCCCAAAGGATCGCTTGCTTGTCGCCGAAAGCGGCATCAACACGCCGGCTGATATCGCGCGCCTCTCCAGAGCCGGCGCTCGTGCTTTTCTCGTCGGCGAAAGCCTGATGCGCCAACCCGACGTGACAGCTGCGACGCGAACGCTGCTAGGCGCCTGATCTGGGCTTACGGATTGCGAACGCGAAGAGCCCGATCGCGATCGCAATCCAGACGACTCCGATATAGGTCCAGGTGATATCGCCGCTCATAAAGCTGCCCGGCAAAACGTTGATCCCTTGGAGACCCCATACGCAGCCAAACACAAGAAAGAAGATCGAAACCGCGCCGGCGAGATCACGCGAGAGTCCTGTGAGGATCGGCCAAGAAGCGAGCCCCGCGCCAATCGCTATCATAACGGCGCCAGTGATGAGAGCGTTAGCGCCGCCTAACTGGCTGCCTGAGAAAACATGCAGGCCTTGAAGCAATGCGATTAGCCCCATGACGGCAACCTGAACCCCAATTGCGCCCAACATGATCTTAAAGCCATTCATGACGGAACCTCCCCTTTACTAAGTCATACCAGACTTACCCCGGGTTGACGCCCTTAAAGAACGGACATAGAACAGAATCGCTTGTTCACTTTTTGGTCCAAATACCTTGGACGTCAAAAGAGGTTTCGGCCGCGATGCTGACTTCGAAACAAAAAGAACTCCTTCTCTTCATCCATAGCCGGATCAAGGAAACGGGAGTTTCACCTTCGTTCGACGAAATGAAGGAAGCGCTCGATTTGGCTTCGAAGTCCGGTATTCACCGCCTTATCACTGCGCTGGAAGAACGTGGGTTCCTGCGTCGCCTGCCGCATCGCGCGCGTGCGCTCGAAGTTCTGAAATTGCCAGATAGCGTCACGCCAGCTGCGCCGCCTCGCGGCCGCAGTCAGTTTCGCCCAAGCGTCGTCGGCGCTGCCTCGAACGCGCGGGCAGGTATTCCAATTATCGGCAAGATTGCAGCAGGTGTCCCGATCGAAGCGATGCAGAATGAAGTCGGCCGCGTTGAAGCGTCTGATCTTGGAGATCCGGCTGATTTATTCGCGCTCGAAGTTCAGGGCGATTCCATGATCCACGCCGGCATTCTTGATGGCGATATCGCGATCTTGAAGCGTACCGAATCCGCCAATAACGGCGATATCGTCGTCGCGCTCATTGATGAGGAAGAAGCGACGCTCAAGCGTTTCCGCAAAAAGGGCAATTCGATTGCACTTGAAGCAGCGAACCCAGCCTATGAAACACGGATTTTCGGGCCGGATCGCGTTCGCGTGCAGGGCAAACTCATCGGATTGCACCGAAAGTATATTTAGCGCGCTTCCTGCGGCGTCCACGGTCGCCGTATCCAGGAAGGAGCCGAGTGCTCAATTCGCAAAGCCGCATGATGCTCGTATATGAGCGCGCCGCCTTCTCGAAGAGACCGTGCGTCAATGAGCGTGGTTTGAGCGCATTGCATCGAAAACCCTACTGGCGCGGGCAACGGGCTCAGAACAAGCGAACCTGAATCGCAAGCGCGCTGAAAAGCCGTTTCCTGCTTCACAAGATAAGCGGTGCGGCCACTCGGCATTCGCCAGGCGCACAAAGTGTCATCGCAATTTTCCACCTCCGCAGCTGCTTCAAGTTCATTCAAATTTAGCCCGAGTTGAGCGCCAATCCGGTCTCGCGCAAACGTAGATCGTCCTCCATTGCGCATAAGGCGCAACTCGTGCGCGCCAGCCTCTCTCGCGAAGACAGCACGCATTTCACCGTCGAACGCGACGGCGGGCGCTGGAACAGTCAAATACATCGCAAGCGCCGCCCCCGCCCATACAAGCGCTCCCCAACGCAACGCCCCCCGCCAAAAACATGCCCAGGCAATCGTCATAACCGCCAGCGGCAGAAAGAGATCTGGAGGCCTCGGAAACGCTTGCACAGCCTCCGGCCGCGTTCCAAACGCGCCGCCAATCGCTGCGATCAGGTCGAGCGCCCACGCCATGACCGCAAGCGGAAATTCCGCTAACCCAAACACCGCTGCGATTGCAGCAAGCGCCGCGGACGGCGCTACGACAAACGAGACGATCGGCGCGATCGCGAGATTGGCGACAAGGCCATAGGCCGCAAAACGCTGAAAATGGAAGAGCGCAAATGGGTCCGTCGCAAATCCTGCGACGAGGCTCGTAACCAGCACCACCCCGCCAGAACGCGCGAGCCACTGCAAACCACCAATAATCGGCCCAGGTGTCGGCAAAGCATTGTCCAACGCCGAACGCCGGTTCGCCTCGAAAGCTGCGACCAGCGCGGCCGTTGCAGCGAATGACATTTGGAAGCCTGGCTCCAAAACAGATTCAGGAAAAGCAAGCGTCACAATAAAAGCGGCGAGCGCGAGGCCGCGCATACTGATCGCTGGCCGATCAATCAGAATCGCGCCGAACGCCACGCAAGCCATGACGAAAGCCCGGATCGCCGGAACGCTGGCGCCGGATAACACCAGGTAAAATGCAAGCGCTGCAAGCGCCCCGCCCGCCGCAATCTTCTTAACGGGCCAACGCAAAGCGATCGGTGCAATGAATGAAAAAAAGATCGAAAGAGCGCCAAACACCAAGCCGCCGACAACGGCCATGTGCAATCCAGACACTGAAATGAGATGCCCAATCCCGCTGTTGAACAGAGTTTCATTCGTTGTGGGATCGATCGCGCTCTCATCACCCGCGATGAGCGCCGCAGCGATATCTCCACCCCGTCCCGGGGCTGCCTCCTGGATCGAATCCGACAAATCAGAGCGAAGCGCAGCGACAAAGAGCACAGCGCGATCAATGAGGCCCGGCGGAGGAGGAAGAAGAGCGGGCCGGCAACGTCCCCAAATAAAGCCGGTGGCGCCGAGCCTTTCGAAATAGGCGCGCCGCGAGAAATCGTATGCGCCCGGCGCGAGCGGCCCGTCCGGTGCGCGAAGCGAGACTCGGCAGCGCACACTGCGCCCGGCGCTAATCGCGCCTAGGCTTGGCGCAGAAACTCTCACAAATCTCGGCAGTGCGTCTGCACCCTCCAGCGACCGCACCAAAACCTTCAGGCGAGGTCGTGCGCCGGTGTCGCGCGACACGACCCAACCCTCCAGACGCACGCCCTCCATTTCCGCTGCGATCCGGGGGGAAGCGACGAGCGTGGTCCGAACCTGCGCCGCAGTCGCGCCAAGTCCGGTTGCGGCCGTTAATGCAAATAGCCCAGCGACACTTGCACGCGATAACGCCCAGGCGCCGTCACTGCGCTTTCCCGGCCAGGCAGCAAATGAGAAACCCAAACATCCCGCAACGCAGAAGGTTGCAGCGCCGCCCCAAACGGGCGGGTCAGTTGGCGCCAAAAGCCATAACGCCGCGCCAGCGATAACCCCTAGCGCCAGCCACAAAATCCATCGGTCTCGCTGGGCGGAAAGGAGATTTCCAACCCGGCGCGGCCAGGAATTGGCGCCTGCGGCATCGCGCGTGCTAAGCCCAGGCTGGTTCTTCAATCCGAGTTTTCTGCCTGCAATGAGCGTCGTCACGCGGTTCGCCCCTTCCCCAACGGGATTGCTCCACATTGGAGGCGCCCGGACCGCTTTGTTCAATTGGCTTTTCGCCCGGCGTCACGGCGGAAGCTATCTTTTGCGCATCGAGGACACGGACCGCGCGCGATCGACAGACGCGGCAGTCGCCGCGATTCATGACGGACTTACCTGGCTTGGCCTCGAGGGCGATGCGCCGACTGTCTACCAGTTTGAGCGTGCATCAACGCATCGCGATGTCGCCGAAAGCATGGTGGCGCGCGGCGCGGCGTTTCGTTGCTACGTCACGCCAGATGAATTGGAGGCGCGCCGCACAGAAGCGAGCGCCGCACGTGAAAAGCTCGCTGGTCTAAAGAAGGAAGGTGCAAATACCGAAGCCGTCGCGAGCGCACAGGCAAATGTTGAGAAGTTTAATCAAGCTTTTCGCTCGCCCTATCGCGATGGCATGAAGCCGCCAGGCGACAACGCGCCGTTCGTCATTCGCCTCAGGGCGCCTGACGATGGCGACATATTAAACGCCGACCTTGTTCAGGGCGATGTACGTGTCAATGCGCGCGAGATTGACGACCTTATTCTGCTGCGGGCTGATGGGACGCCGACTTATATGTTGTCCGTCGTCGTCGATGATCATGACATGGGCGTGACGCACGTCATCCGCGGCGATGATCACCTGTCGAATGCCGCCCGGCAGATTCCAATTTTCCAGGCAATGGGCTGGACTGCGCCGCGTTACGCGCACATCCCGCTCATACATGGCTCGGATGGGGCTAAGCTTTCCAAACGCCACGGCGCTCAGGCGGTCCATGAATATCGCGACGCAGGCTATTTGCCCGAAGCGCTGCTCAATTACCTAGCACGCCTTGGTTGGAGTTATGGCGACCGCGAGCTCTTTACCCTTCAAGAGGCGGCAAAGGTTTTTGATCTCGCTAACGTCAGCAAAGGCCCGGCGCGTCTGGACTTTGAAAAGCTCCGATCGGTAAACGCGCACTATATGCGTGATGCGGACGATGGCCGGCTCGCCCAATTGGTGTTTGAACACATCCAGCAAGACGAATCTAAACGCTGGTCAATAAGCGATGCAGGCCGCGCCCGTGTCCATGTCGCGATCACTCTGCTCAAGACGCGGGCCAAAACTATTCCAGAACTGGCCGATCAGGCCCATTTCCTGCTCCAAATCCGCCCCCTTCAGCTTGACGCCGCAGCGCAAAAAGCGATGAAGGACGAAACAAAGGCGCTGTTGCGCCAATTACGCGCGCGCCTCGCATCCCTCGACGCCTGGGACGCAGAAACAATCGGCGCCGCGATTAAGGCCTTCGCAACGGAGGCTGGCGTTGGGATGGGGCAATTTGGGCCCGGTCTAAGGGCCGCTTTGACGGGCGGCGCACCGGCCCCCGATCTAGCGCAGGCGCTCGCCTATCTCGGGCGAGAAGAGGCGCTAGGTAGAATTGATGATCAAGTTTGAGCGCGCGGTCGCGCTGGGAGTTCGACGGTATGGAAAGCAAGATCGTAAAGAAGAACGCGGCGAAACTTACGCTTGGCGATAAGAGCGTCGAATTTCCCGTATACGGCGGCTCGGTCGGCCCGGACGTGATCGATATTCGCAAACTCTACGGAGAAACGGGCGCGTTTACATACGACCCAGGCTTCACCTCAACCTCATCTTGCGAGAGCCAAATCACTTACATCGATGGCGACGAAGGCGTTTTACTTTACCGCGGCTACCCGATTGATCAGCTCGCGGAACACTCCACTTTCTTGGAAGTCTGCTACCTCCTTGCCAACGGCGAATTGCCGAACAAGGAACAGCTCGAGAAATTCTCGCACTCGATCACCATGCACACGATGCTGCATGCGCAATTTGATCGCTTCTTCGAAGGCTTCCGTCGCGACGCGCATCCGATGGCGGTTATGGTTGGCGCCGTTGGCGCGCTTTCTGCGTTTTACCATGATTCAACCGACGTTGATGATCCGCACCAGCGCATGGTCGCATCGCACCGCATGATCGCAAAAATGCCCACCATCGCAGCGCGCGCCTACAAATATACGATGGGCCAACCCTTCATCACGCCGCGCAACGAACTCGATTATTCGTCAAACTTCCTGCGCATGCTGTTCGCCGTGCCCGCCGAAGATTATAAGATTAATCCCGTGCTCGCCCGAGCCATCGATGTGTTCTTCATTCTGCACGCCGATCACGAGCAAAACGCCTCGACCTCTACCGTGCGTCTGGCGGGCTCATCAGGCGCCAATCCGTTCGCCTGTATCGCCGCCGGCATCGCTTGCCTGTGGGGTCCTGCGCATGGCGGCGCCAACGAAGCAGCGCTCGAAATGCTCGAGGAAATCGGTACGGTCGATAACATCCCGGAATTCATCAGGCGCGTAAAAGACCCGAATGACGATATCCGGCTGATGGGCTTTGGGCACCGCGTCTATAAGAATTACGACCCGCGCGCCAAGGTCATGCAGAAGACCTGCCGCGAGGTGCTCGATATCGTCGGCATCAAGAACGATCCACTGCTGCAAGTGGCAATGGAGCTGGAGCGTATCGCGCTCGAGGACGAGTATTTCGTCGAGCGGAAGCTTTATCCCAATATCGATTTCTATTCCGGAATTACTTTGAAGGCTCTGGGATTCCCGACATCGATGTTCACGGTCCTGTTCGCCATCGCGCGCACGGTCGGCTGGATCGCCCAGTGGAAAGAGATGATCGAGGATCCGGATCAGCGCATCGGCCGCCCGCGCCAGCTCTACACCGGCCCCGGCCTGCGTGACTACGTGCCGATCGGCAGGCGATAGATGGACACGGCGGCATCCCTGGCGCCCGGGATCCCGCGGCGCTGCCCCGGTATCCGCTGGCTCAGATTCAGCGATTGATCAAGGCTCACCGCTTCGCGCCGTCCGCGACTACGCTGGGTTTGATCCCCGCATTTTACCCTTTTGGAACCAACACATCCTCCCGCGCATTTCTGAGCGACTGAACGGAGGATCTCGACCTTGAAAATCACCTGCCTTGCCCTTGCGGGCCTGTTGGCGGCGGCGCCCGCCTTCGCTCAGACCCCGCCGTCGGTCACGCTGCCCCCGGCGTCTGACCAGACGCCTGTCGCGCCCGAGTCCAAGCCCCCGCCTCCGACGCCCGATTCCAAGAAGGAAACCAAGGGCAACGAGACCGGTTGGGGCGGCAATCTGAAGACCGACGAGGAAGGCAAGGCCGATCCCAAGCGCAACGAAGTGCAAGGCCCGGTGGCGAAGTAGGCCGGCACCGCCGCGATTTAACGCGGCACCGAGAGCCGCTTCTTGATGCCCTGCTCGATGACCGCTATGGCGGTCTCGGCGGCGCGTTCGCTGGGGGTGGTGCCGTCGAGCAGCATGTTCCCGGCGATGCGCTGGAGGCCGCCGATCTGGCGGTCTCGTTCCGGCGTCTCCGACAAGAGCGGCAGCAGCGCTCCCGCCAGCTTCTCGCCCGTACACTCTTCCTGGATGAATTCCGGGAAGATATTTTCCCGGATCACAAGATTGGCCAGCACGATCGAGGGCACCCGGATGAAGCGGCGCATATGCACCGCGATGCCGTCCACCTTGTAAGCGACGACCATCGGCACGCCCGCGAGCCCCAGTTCCAAGGTCACGGTGCC
>JBEVOS010000055.1:0-4995 GCA_040507435.1 Caulobacterales bacterium
CGCAATTGCATGCGGACTTACGCAATGGACGCGGCGGATGGCGGTGTGAAACGATGAATGGCGCCGCGAGGGGCTGCTTCACTATGTTAATCTCCGCATCGCTCTACTGACAAGCCGCCGCTTTCTCATTGCCCGCTGTGAAAATCCTGTTGCGGACCGGCGCGTCCGTCCGCATCGTGCCTGCAAATGATAATAGGCGAGGAAAAATGACGGACTCTTTGGGCACAACACCCGCGCGCGCCCCTTTTTCAGGCGCGGCGAGCCCTAATGCCATTTCAAGCGGCTACGCCATGTATATAACGTTCGTGATCGCACTCGTGACGGTGTTGTCTAATGCGGACAAGAACATCCTCTCCGTTCTTTTGGTGCCGATTCAGCAAGACCTTCACGTCAGCGACACGGCAATGGGCGCCCTCACGGGTATCGCGTTCAGTCTCGTCTACGCAACTATTGCCCTCCCAATGGCGCGCATCGCAGACCGGGGAAACAGACGAAATCTAATTTCCATCGCCGTCGCTTTCTGGAGCGTGATGACATTCGTTTGTGGCCTCGCGACCAGCTACATCACGCTGCTATTAGCGCGCATTGGCGTCGCCGCGGGTGAAGCCGCGGCGGCGCCTTCGCAGTCCTCGATGGTGGGCGATCTATTTTCGTATAAGCATCGTGGCGCAGCGTTGGGCTTTATCACCGTCGGATCCTTGGTTGGGCTATCAGGCGGCGCTTTTCTCGCTGGTTGGATAACTGAAGCGCATAGCTGGAAAGTTGCATTCATGGTGCTTGGCGCGCCGGGGCTGCTTGTTGCGCTGCTGATGTTCTTCACTGTGCCTGAGCCGAAACGCGGCGTTCATGAAACACTCAGCGACGCTGACGATCCAGTTAGCGAAAACTGGCGCACCAGCATGCGCTATTTGCTCAGCGTGAAATCTCTCCGTGGCCTGATGATCGCGCAGATTTTCGTCGGCGTCTCATTTACAGGATATTTGACCTGGCTACCTGCGTTTCTGATGCGCGTTCATCATATGGGCACGGCGGAAATGAGCCTCTGGTACGGCATCGCCATCGGTGTAGGCGGCGCGCTCGCGAACGTTGTCGGCGGAATTGTAAGCGATCGGCTCGCCCGGCGCGGGACACGCTGGCGGCTCTATTTCATGGCGGTGATGATGCTGGCGGCGGCGCCGATCGTCGTTGCAGCGCTTGTCGCAACGCATTTGCCGACCGTCATCACAACGATGATTATTTATTCCTTTGCGGCGGGCGGAGCTACAGCAGTTGGCGGCGCCACGCTTCTTGAACTTATCCGCCCGAAAATGCGCGGCGTCGGAGTTGCCGTATTCCTATTCTGCACCTCTGTCGTCGGCGGCGGCGGCGGGCCGTTGCTGCTCGGCGCGATCAGCGATTACATGAAGGCTGAGCATGGCGAAGAAGCGCTGCGTTATTCTTTGATGATCGTACCCGTGTTTCTCGTGCTCGCGGCGATTGGTTTCTTCATCTCAAGTTGGCGCGCAGACGCCGACGCGGCAGCGGCGGGACGGCCGGACATCGCAACGAGCTAAGTTGGTTTGGATGCATTAAACGCGCGATCGAGTGCCGCGCGGGAGCGTTCGGATTTTTCCTGCGGCGTGAAGAGCGTCCAAACACCGAGATGCCTCATTTCGTAGAGACGCTGGCGCCAGCGGCGAGCGGCTTTGTGCGCGCGCTTGCGCCATTTGTAACTAGCGCTCGGCTTTTCCTTCCTTTTTTCGATGCGCTCTTGTTCGTTCGCCGTGACAATGCGGGGCTGCAGTGCGGGATACGGGAAAACCTCCGCAAATGTGAAATCGTGACGCGCGTAATCGATCACCGTGTGATCGACCGGTTCTATGACCGGCACGATGACATCTAGAAAAATCTGCGCGGCTTTGTTGGATACGTAGTACGCGGCAGCGCCGACAGCGGGATAGCGCGGCAGATAGAGCGCACGCGCGCCGAGTTCGCCAATCTTGCGTTGATAATAATGGCCCATCCACGGCAGGCCTTCGAGTTTTACAACGTCGTAACCAAGGCTTGGAGCCGCGCGCAGCACATTGGCGAAATCCGGCGCGAGCGTCACATCATCTTCCATGATCGCCGCGCCATCGAGGCCGCGCGCGACGATCTCGCGCATCACGTTCCAGTGCGAGAGCGTGCAGCCGAGTTCGCCGGGCGTCGAAAAACGGCGATAGAGCCAAAAGTAATTATCGGGATGGACGCGCTTTATTTCTTCCGGCGTGAGACTTGCGCCGAGCACGGCGGGCATGCGTTCAAATGGAATCCCCTGCCCTTCAAGCTGCGCGCGCATATGCGCGAGACGTTCCGCGTCGCGATCGAGATTGATGACGAAGACTGGTGGAAAACTCATACGCGCGCATCTCTCACGATTTCTTATTCTTTGGGAGGCGTCACGCGCCGCAAAGTTAAATTGATGCGCCCGCCTTTCGTCAGAACGCGCGACGTGCCGGGCAGAACGCGATCTACGCCGTGAAAGGCGCGGCGCGCGGCGCCGCCTAAAATCACGACATCGCCGGAGGCTAAGCGCACGCTGCGTGTCGGATCAGAGCGCAGATGGCCCCCAATGCGAAATTGTGCGGTGTCGCCCAGCGAAATCGAGAGCACCGGCGCATCCCACGCCTCTTCATCGGAATCGACATGAAGGCCCATGCGCGCATCGCCTTCGTAGAGATTGACGAGGCAAGCTTCGGGCGGGGCGCGATAGCCGGTGAGATTGTCCCACAATTCCAACACGCGGCCGGGCATCTCCGGCCAAGGCTCGCCGGTTTCGGGATGTTCGGGTTGGTAGCGGTAGCCGCGGTCTTTATCCGTGACCCAGCCGAGCGGGCCGAAATTCGTCATCCGCACGCTCATCGGCGCGCCGGATTTCGGCATGCGCGGAATGTAAAAGGGCGCTCGCTTGGCTTTGGCGAACACTTCGTCGCACAAATCCTCCTGCTCTCCCCGGCTTAGCAGGCCGGGAAGTAGCCGGAAGCCATCCAAGAACGCGGCGCTCACGCCGCGGCTTGGACGCCGAAAGTCGCTTTCCAATTCGCGGGCGTCATAGAGGCCTTGTACGCGGCGGTTTGAGTCGGATCGAGGAATTCGATCAGAAAAGCATTTTCGACCCAAACCTCGACGACACGGAAGAAGCCGCCGCGATCAAAATCATAAGTCGCCCAGCCCGCGCGGCGCGCGATCGCCATGATCTCCCCGGCGCTTTTGTCGACGCCGATCGCGAAGTGAGATTCGACGCCGCGCCGCGCGGGTTTTCCTTCAAGCCAATGCGCGCCTTCCGGCCCTTGCGCCATCTCACCGCCACGCGGCCCGATCTCAAGCTCGATCGCGCCATCGCCTGACCATGCCATCCACATGGAGGGGCCGCCGGGCGGAAAGGGCGTCGCCTCCCCTCCCATGATTTCCGCAAGCACGAGCGCGACGGCGCGCGGATCATCAGCGGGCATGGAAGCGTGTGCGATCATCATGGCTCTTTCCTTTTGCGTCAGTGTTTTTGACAGGCGTCAGCAGAAGCGCGATGGCTTCCGAAGCTGCGCGGGCGGATTCTTGTGCGTCGAGGCCGCCGTAATCCTTCATGACAAGCCAGCCGAAAGCGGAGTTCAGCGCCTGTACGGCAGCTGCAATGCGCGCTTGGCCTGCGTCATCGAGATCGGGCCGGGAATCTTTCACGATCTTGCGGATCGCAACTTGGCGCTGTGCATTCACTGACCGGCGCAAAGCATGCCCTTCCGGCGAAGACAGGATCGCACGCATCAAGTTTTCTTGCGCATCGAACTGCGGAAAGACGTGCTTCGGCTGAGCGACAAGCGCTTCTTTATTTGCCGCAAAATCGCGCACAGACAGCGCCGCGTTGATGCGCGCCCAGAGGGCTGCGAGCAGTTCATCCCTGGTGGCGAAGTGACGGTAGATCGTCCGCTCCGTCATTCCTGCGGCTTCCGCGACCCGTGCGAAGGTCAAAGCGCCGATTTCTCCTTCAAGAACAAGTACAAAGGCAGCTTCCACGATACGGTCGCGGGTAAGCGCTTTTTGCGCTTCGCGTAACGGCGTGACAGGCTCAGCTGCAGTCATGTCAGTTCGTATGACATCATGGCACACGGCCTGTCAATTAAAGTTTTCGAATCGAATTCACCTTGAGACCATAAGGGTTCTTGCGGGGCAGGCCCGGCTTCCCATATCAGGCCGGAACTCGCGTGTATGGGATACACTCTCGCACGCAAATCATGTTCAAGAGGGATACGGGGCTGGCGGGCGCCGAGTTATCGGGTCCAAGTGGCAGGCGCGTATCGCCCAGAAGGAGCGAGTAGTATGAGTAAAGTGATCGGGATCGATCTCGGCACGACCAATTCCTGCGTCGCCGTCATGGAAGGCGGAAGTCCCAAAGTCATCGAAAACGCCGAGGGCGTGCGCACCACGCCGTCAGTGGTCGCATTTACGGAAAGCGGCGAACGCCTTGTCGGCGTGCAGGCCGCTCGCCAGGCCGTGACCAATCCGGAACACACTTACTACGCTGTGAAGCGCCTCATTGGCCGCGCCAGCGACGACCCAATCGCGAAAAAAGATGCGGGCCTCGTTCCCTACAAGATCGTACGCGCGCCCAATGGCGACGCCTGGATTCAGGGCCGCGACAAGCAATATGCGCCGGCGGAGGTCTCCGCTTTCGTTCTGCAGAAGATGAAGCAGACGGCGGAAGATTATCTCGGCGAGCCGGTGACGCAGGCCGTCATCACGGTTCCAGCTTACTTCAACGATGCACAGCGCCAAGCGACCAAGGATGCTGGCCGCATCGCAGGCCTCGAAGTGCTCCGCATCATCAACGAGCCGACAGCGGCCGCCCTCGCCTACGGTCTCGACAAAACGCAGCAGAACAAAACGATCGCCGTTTATGACCTTGGCGGCGGTACGTTCGATATTTCCATTCTCGAAATTGGCGATGGCGTCTTCGAAGTACGTTCGACGAATGGCGACACGTTC
>JBEVOS010000133.1:0-5736 GCA_040507435.1 Caulobacterales bacterium
GCAAGGTAAGACTGCAATTGCAGGTCGGTGAATTGTTGCGCCGCCGCAGGTTGTGTTGGCGCGGATGATTGTGCGGGAGCGGGTTTCGTTTCCGCGCTCGCGATAATGGGGAAACTCGCCGAAAGCGCAGCAACCGCCGCGGCAGCGACGATAGTATTTCTCATCATCATTAAGTCTCTTGGATTGCGCCCGCCCGCCCATCGACGTGTCGGCGGCGCAATTGTTCCGAGAAAATAGCAGTGATTACTGAACTGGAGCCGGCGCCGGGGTTGGCGCTGGCGTGGGGTCAGGCGGTGGCGGCGTCAACGTGACGGGACCGTCACCCGAGGGCGGTTCGTTTGGCGGCGCTGTTGGCGATGTTTCGCCTGGCGTTCCGGCCGGCGGCGTTTCTACTGGCGGCGCATTCGGATCGAGCGGCAGCCCGGTCGCTGGATCCACTTGCGGGGCTGTGGCGGCCGCAGAGCGTAATTCAGCGATCCGGCCATTGATCTCCAGCGAGTGACGGCTGTCAGGGAAATCCGCCAGGAAACGTTCGAGCGCCTGAATTGTATCACGTGCGCGCGCTTCGTTCAGGCGTTCGACTTCAAGACTATCGAGCGCGGTTTCCGCTTCTTCCTGGAAGCTGCCAGCGCCGGCTTCGATGAAAGCGCGAATCGCCGCCGGATCGTTTTTGTCTAGCTCCTGCCAGGCGACGCTTGAAGCTTGCGAGGACTGGAACTGGTCGTAAGCGAAGTAGCCGCCGACAGCGACCGCTGCGACGATCAGAAAGGTGATGATGCCGATCACCGCCAGGTTCGGCGCCTTTTTCGGCTCTGGCGGCGCGTCATCCTCGACGAGACGGGGCGGCGCCGGTCGCGGCCGGGGCGGAGGCGGCGCTGGTGCGACACGCGGGTTTGGGGCTGGACGAGGCGCCGGAGGCGCATTGGCGCTGCCGGGGTTGAAAAAACCGGGCGGCGGGAGCGGCTGATCCACCCGCAGAGGCGGGGCCGCGACACCGGCCATTTTCGCGACCTGGTCCGCGAGTGCGCGCCAGCCCGGGAAAGAATCTTCGCCGCGCCAACCGGTTAGATCGATCGTCGGGGCTGCCGCAAACTCGGATGGCGCTGCCGTGTTCTGCATGCGCGCGTTGATCAGCTTTTCGCCAGCATGGCGCACTTCCGCCAATATGCCATCTTGCGACGCGGACTGGGGCGACCAGAGCCCGATGACGGCGATCGCTTCGTCGACCGCCTGCCGGAGGGCGTCGCCCGGAGGGAGTTCAATCATGGGCGTGAGCCGCATCGCGCGGAGCTTTTCCGCCAAAGCGCGCGCAGGCAGGGCGTTTTCCGCTGCGTGAATGATCACGACCGAGGCCATGCAAAATCCCCCAGTGCTCCCGTCCCACCCCAGTCTGGAACGTACGGCAACCTTACTTTGCAATTCATCTTTGCCCGCAGTGAGGCGTTATTGGAAGAGCGCGCGGCAGGGACGATTTCTCGAGGCGACTTTTGAGCCCTTAAATATGCAGCACAGCAAACGGTGGGATGGGACGCGCGTTTCTTATCTGGCCGGGCTCTGCTAAGCGGCGCAGCATGTCAAATTTCGCCGAACGGCTTTCTGGCGCCGCAGAGCGCATCACGCTCGCACTCGATGCTTTGTTAGCGCTGCCGCCAGCGCCGGAAGCGCGCCTTATGGAGGCGATGCGGCATGCAGCGCTTGCGCCGGGCAAGCGGCTGCGTCCGTTTCTGACGCTTGAGTGTGGGTATCTCTTTGACGCTGACGAAGGGCAGCTTTTACGCGCCGCACTGGCGATTGAATGCGTGCAGACTTATTCGCTCATTCACGATGATCTGCCGTGTATGGACGACGACGATATGCGGCGCGGTTTGCCAACCGTGCATAAAGCGTTCGACGAAGCGACTGCGGTTTTAGCGGGAAATGCGCTGCTTACGCTCGCTTTCGAGCTATTGTCCGATCCCGCGACGCACCAAGATCCGCAGATGCGCGGCCTCCTGATTACCGGGCTTGCGAAGGCGGCGGGCGCGCAGGGCATGCTGGCGGGGCAAATGCTCGATACGATCGCGGAAAAAGTGATCGGCGACGATCTCATCCAAATTACGCGCATGAATCGTCTTAAAACCGGCGCTCTTATCCAATTTTCTGCGGATGCCGGGGCGCTGATCGGATGCGCTTCGGATGAGGAGCGACAGTGCCTCTCCCGCTACGCGCACGATCTTGGGCTCGCCTTCCAGATGGCGGACGATTTGTTGGATGTGGAGGGATCGACCAAAGATTTGGGCAAGACCGCCGGCAAGGACGCCGCTGCCGGGAAGGTGAATTTCGTGACCGTTCTTGGCGTAGAGCAGACCCGGGAGCGGGTGCGCCTTCTGGCCGCACAGGCGAAAAGACATCTGCACATCTTCGGCCCGAGGGGCAAAGTCTTGTCGGACCTCGTCGATTTCGTGTTGGATCGGAAGTATTGATCGGGCGGGGTCGATTGATTTCTGGAGGGACTGAGCTCGCATGAAGCTCGCCACGCCGCTGCTGGACCAAGTGAAGCTGCCCGCAGACATGCGCGCGCTGCCCGAAGGCCAACTGCGCCAGCTCGCCGATGAGGTGCGGGCTGAGACCATCGATGCAGTCTCGGTGACGGGCGGACATTTGGGAGCTGGGCTCGGCGTCGTCGAGCTCACCGTCGCGCTGCATTACGTGTTCGATACGCCCAAGGACGTTTTGATCTGGGATGTCGGCCATCAAGCGTATCCGCATAAGATTTTGACGGGCCGGCGTGACCGGATGACGACGCTGCGCCAAGGCGGCGGGCTTTCAGGTTTCACCAAGCGCGCTGAGAGCGAATACGATCCGTTTGGCGCGGCGCATGCGGCGACCTCGATTAGCGCTGCGCTTGGCTTTTGCGCGGCGCGCGACGCGGAGGGGCGCGACAATCATGTGATCGCCGTGATCGGCGACGGCTCGATGAGCGCAGGCATGGCGTATGAAGCCATGAACAACGCTGCAGAAACGACGAAGCGGCTGATCGTTATTTTGAATGACAACGATATGAGCATCGCGCCGCCCGTGGGCGGCATGAGTTCCTATCTCGGGCGCCTCGTTTCTTCGAAGACGTACCGGCGTATCCGCAAGACCGCGAAGAGCATCGCCGAACATCTGCCGCCGCCATTCCACGACGTCGCGAAGAAGGCCGAGGAATATGCGCGCACGATGGTGACGGGCGGCACGTTCTTCGAAGAACTTGGCTTTCATTATCTTGGGCCCTTCGATGGGCATGATCTCGATACGCTGACGCTCATTCTGCGCAATGCGAAAGAGATTGCGGACCGGCCCGTGCTCATTCACGTCGTGACGAAGAAGGGCAAAGGCTACACGCCCGCTGAAAACGCGGCGGACAAATATCACGGCGTATCGAAATTCAATGTCGTGACGGGCGAACAGGCCAAAGCGAAAGAAGGCCCGCCGACCTATACGAAAGTGTTCGCCAATAGCCTTATTCAAGTCGCGGAAGCCGATCCGAAGGTCATCGCGATCACGGCGGCGATGCCTTCGGGGACCGGACTCGATGCTTTCGGCGCGCGCTTCCCAACACGGACCTTTGACGTCGGCATTGCGGAACAGCATGCCGTAACGTTCGGCGCGGGGCTTGCTGCGGATGGGATGAAGCCGTTCGTTGCGATCTATTCGACGTTTCTGCAGCGCGGCTATGACCAGGTCGTGCACGATGTCGCGATCCAGAAATTGCCGGTGCGTTTTGCGCTCGATCGCGCGGGGCTTGTCGGCGCCGATGGGCCGACGCATGCGGGCTCGTTCGATCTTGGCTATCTCGGCGCGCTGCCCGGGTTCGTGATCATGGCGCCCGGCGATGAAGCTGAACTCGCGGCGATGGTCGCCACGGCGGCGGCGATCGACGATGCGCCGAGCGCGATCCGCTTTCCGCGCGGCGAGGCGTTGGGCGTTGCGATTCCGAAAGATTTGAAGCCGCTCGAGATCGGCAAAGGCCGTATCGTGCGCGAGGGTTCGAAAGTCGCGCTGCTCTCGCTCGGCACGCGGCTCGCCGACGCCATCAAGGCGGCGGACAAGCTCGGCGCGATGGGGCTTTCGACGACGGTGGCGGATGCGCGGTTTGCTAAGCCGCTCGATCACGATCTGATCCGGCGGCTCGCGCGCGAGCATGAAGTGTTCATCACGATCGAAGAGGGCGCGGAAGGCGGCTTCGGCGCGTTCGTGCTGCATTACCTCGCCAAGGAAGGCGCGCTCGACCGCGGGCTCAAGATGCGCACCCTGACGCTGCCGGATATTTTCCAGGATCAGGATTCGCCTGCCGCGATGATCCGCGAAGCGGGGCTCGATGCTGACGCTATCCTGGCGGCGGCGCTCGCAGCGCTTGGGCGTAATGATCTGACTGGCGAAGCTGGCGCGCGGGCTTAATCTCTTTCCCAGCTATGGGAGAGAGACGTGGCCGCAGAGAATATCGACGACCGGATTCTTTATGAAAAAGACGGTGCGATTGTGCGCATCGTTCTGAATTGGCCCGAGCGCGCCAACGCGCAAGACAGCCGCATGGTTTGGGCGTTCGACGCGGCGCTGAAGCGGGCGGAGCGCGATTACGAAGTAAAAGCCGTCATTCTGAAGGCGAATGGCAAGGGGTTCTGCGCGGGCCATGCGGTTGTCGGCGCGCAGGCTGAGCTGCTTCCTGAGTTTGCAGAAAATCTCGCAGCGACCGGCCAACATCACAAGGCAGCGTCGGATCTCTTTCTGAATCCGGTTTTGTATCTATGGGAATTCCGCAAACCGATCATCGCGCAAGTGCATGGATACGCAGTGGGCGCTGGTTCCTATTGGGCGCTTATTCCCGACATCACGATTTGTTCGGAGGATGCGTATTTCCAAATGCCGCTGCCGCAGGCGATGGGATTTCCGACCGGCGAGACGATGATCGAGCCGTGGGTGTTCATGAACTACAAGCGCGCGGCCGAGTATATTTTTCAGTCGAAGACGATTAGCGCGCAGCAGGCGTTTGAGTGGGGGGCGGTCAATCAGGTCGTGAGCGCCGATAAGCTGGAGGAGACCGTCGAGGCGATCGCGGCGAATATCGCGCGTGCGCCTGTCACCACGTTGATGAGTTCAAAGATGCTGATCCGGCGTGCGTGGGAGCTTATGGGATTCCGCTCACATATGCGGATGTCGACGGATTTGCTGGAACTCGCCACGCATGCCGAGGATGTCCGCGCGCATGGCGCGAAGATGCGGGCGCTCGCGGCTAAGCCGCGCGAGGCGATCAAGAAGCGGGACGAAGGGTGATCGCTTTGCGCAACCGGCGTGAAAGCGTAAAATAGCGCAGCCTAGGGGGCTCTTCATGGAAGACACGCGCATCGATGAAATCGCACCGGACATCTATCGCATTGCGACGGATATCCAGGCGCCGGGTTTTGCGTTCAGTTTCAATCAATATCTGATCGCGGCGGATGCGCCGATGCTCTGGCACACGGGGCCGAGGCAATTGTTTGAGCGTACGCGGGGCGCGATCGCGCGCGTGATGCCGGTGGAAAAGTTGCGCTATATCGGTTTCTCGCATTTCGAGCAGGATGAGTGCGGCGCGCTGAATGAGTTTCTCGCAATTGCGCCGAATGCGGAGGCGGTGTGTTCGGGCGTCGGGGCGATGACGTCTGTGGGCGATCTTGCGATCCGGCCGCCGCGTGCGTTGAGCGATGGCGAGCGGCTCGATCTCGGCGGGACTGTGCT
>JBEVOS010000231.1:0-8317 GCA_040507435.1 Caulobacterales bacterium
CGAGAAACCAGCGGTCGTGGCTGATCACCACGGCGCAGCCGGGGAAATCTTCGAGCGCGCTTTCGAGCGCTTGCAGCGTTTCCACGTCGAGATCGTTGGTCGGTTCGTCGAGCAGCAACACGTTGGCGCCGAGCCGCAGCGTACGCGCCAGATGCACGCGGTTGCGCTCACCGCCCGAAAGCTGGCCGACTTTCTTCTGCTGGTCGCCGCCTTTGAAATTGAACGCGCTCGTATACGCCCGCGTGGGCACGTCGCGCCCGTTCACTTCGATAATGTCGAGACCGCCGGAGATTTCTTCCCAAACGTTCTTTTTATCATCGAGCGCGTCGCGTGATTGATCGACGAAACCAAGTTGAACGGAATCGGCGATGATGACTTCGCCCTCGTCCGGTTTTTCTTGGCCGGTGATCAGCCGGAAGAGCGTCGATTTGCCCGCGCCGTTCGGCCCGATAATGCCAACGATCCCTGCCGGCGGCAGTTTGAACGAAAGGCCATCAATCAGGAGCTTATCGCCAAATGCTTTCTTGAGGTTTTTGACCTCGATCACGTTGTTGCCGAGGCGCGGGCCCGGCGGAATTTGAATCGTTGCGTAGGTTTGCTTCTCACGCTCAGCCGCGGCGACGAGATCGTCATAACGCTGCAAGCGCGCTTTCGATTTCGCCTGCCGCGCTTTTGGCGATTGGCGCACCCATTCGAGTTCGCGGCTGATGGTTTTCTTGCGGCCTTCGGCTTCGCGCTCTTCCTGCGCAACGCGTTTGGCTTTCGCTTCGAGCCAGGCGGAATAATTGCCCTCGTAGGGAATGCCTTTGCCGCGATCGAGTTCGAGCGTCCATTTCGTGACTTGATCGAGGAAGTAGCGATCGTGCGTGACGAGGATCACGCAGCCCGGGAACGCTTCCAAGTGATGCTGCAGCCAGGCGACGCTTTCCGCGTCCAAATGGTTGGTCGGCTCGTCGAGGAGCAGCATGTCCGGTTTGGAAAGGAGCAATCTGCACAGCGCAACACGGCGCCGCTCACCGCCCGAAAGTTTCTCAACGCCAGACTCGTCCGGCGGGCAGCGCAGCGCATCCATCGCCATATCGATTTTGCTATCGACATCCCACGCATCGGCGGCGTCGATTTTTTCCTGGAGCGCTGTCATCTCCTCCATGAGCTCATCGGAATAATCTTCCGCGACCTTCATGCTCACTTCATTGAAGCGCGTGACGAGTTGCTTTTCCGCGCACCAGGATTCGACATTTTCACGCACGTTGAGTTTCGGATCGAGCTGCGGCTCCTGCTCGAGATACCCCATCTTGGTGCCGGCCAGCGGTTTTGCTTCGCCGGTAAAATCCTTATCCATCCCCGCCATGATTTTCAGCAGCGTGGATTTGCCCGAGCCGTTGACGCCGACAACGCCGATTTTCGCGTCCGGAAAAAACGAGAGATAGATGTTCTCGAAAACCTTCTTCCCGCCTGGATACGCCTTCGTGAGGCCTTGCATGGAGAAGATGTACTGGGCCGGCTGAGCCATGTTCCGTCGCGCTTTCGATTGTGGGAAGCGGCGTATCTAAGGCCTCAAAGCCCGCGCGTCCACCGCTCACCAGGACGCCGGCAGCAGCCCGATCAGAAAGCGCATCACCGTAATGCCAGCGCCGACGACCAGCGCCACAAGACCTTTGCCGAACACCAGGAGAAGCAGCGCACACAGCAAGACGATTGCGGCGGCGGCGGCTACAATGCGGCCAGTCGCGTTCAGGGCCGCGAATTTCTGCATCATATCCCTACTCCAGCCCGCGCAATAAGCTGTCGAGCGCTTTCCCGACCTCCGCTCTCCGCTGTTTCGGCTTTTCCGAGTGCGCAATCAGCATCGCCGCCTCCATGACACTGCCAAGCAGGAGATGCGCCAGCGGCTCGACCGGTTGTCGCCTAATCAGTTTCGCCTTCATCGCCGCGTCAAGCGCCTGCATCATGGAGCCCAGGCCATAACCTTCTTCAAGTTTTCGCCAGCGCGCCCAACCAAACACCGCAGGCGCATCAATAAGCGTGATACGCTGCACATCCGGCCGCATCGCCGCATCGAGATAGCTTTGAATGCCCTGGCGAAATTGCTCCCACGCATCGGCCCCTGCTCTGGCACGTTTTGGATCCCGCGCCATCATTTCGCGCTCGACGTCATCGAACACCGCAAGGAACAACGATTCTTTGTCGCCGAAGTGATGGTAGAACGCTCCGCGGGTGACGCCGGCTTTTTCCGCCACCTCCCGAATACCCACATCGTGATAGCCACGTTCCGTAAACAGCTCTCGGGCTGCGCCAATCAGTGCGCGGCGCGTTGCTTCCGCCTGCGCTTCACGCGCACCGCCAACGTCCGAAGCCCGCTTGACTCCGTTTTTTATATGCTTCAGTGTTTCACGTGCCACTGGCATCTCAAGCTAACATACGGGAGACAATCATGGATCAACGAGTCAGCATGATCATGACAGGCGCGCAAGACATCGCAAAACTAAAAGCGTTTTACGAGCAGGGCCTGGGTTGGACGCCGTGGATGCCGAATTCCGCGAGTTACAAAGTCGGCCATTCTGTCATCATTTTTCTTCCGGCGAATTATCTTGCGCAAGAGCGTGGCGAAACCGTGAGCCAAGGCTCGAAAACATCGCTCGCGGTGTTCGTGGAAAGCAAAGCTAAAGTGGATGAAATCTACGCGCGCGCGATCAAGGCTGGCGCGAAAGAAACCAGCGGTGTTCGCGACCGGGATGGGGGGTTATACACTGGCTATTTCGCCGATCCCGAAGGCAATAGCTGGGAAGTGGTTTGGAGCCCCTCAATGCCGCTCGATAAGGATGGCGCGCTTACTCTACCGCAGACTTAGCAACTAACGCTCAACGCATCGAGGCGCACCCTCCGAATTATACCACCAATATTGACACGCATGACATTCGCTCACAGGGTCGCCTCATGATTGACCTGCACAATAAGAAAATTCTCGTCACTGGCTTTACCGGCCGTTTAGGCGGCGCATTCGCTGAAGAATTGGCAAAAAACAATAATGTTGTTGGCGTCACGCTGGCCGCGTCCGACGACGAATTGGTCTCTTGGCGTAAACGCGGCGTGGAGCCGTACGTAATGGATTTGGCCGATTCAGATTACGGTACGCTTCCGAAAGATTTTGATTATGTGGTTCACACGGCCGCTGACGTTGCTCCTAAAAGTTTTAGTCTAGGCATGCGGGCGAATGCTGAAGCGCCGGCAATGCTGATGAAGCACACGCGTTCTGCGGCCGCATTCCTTCACGTATCAACAACAGGAGTTTATGCTCCTCATAGTGACCCCTGGCATCGCGCCGTCGAAACTGACTTTATCGGCGGCAGCACGTTGATGGGTCATTACACAGGCACAAAGGCTGCTGGCGAAGGCGCCGTAAGCGCCATGGCCCGTATTCTTAATCTACCAACCGTTGTTTGTCGTATGGACGTGCAATACGGCACTTATAGCAACGGCGGATTGCCCGTGGGCTTTTTGACGGCGTTGATCAACGGCGCGCCGATCCCGCTCCCTAAGACATACGACTTTGTCAAGGCGCTCGTGCATCAGGACGATCTCGTTTCTTTCATTGCACCATGCCTCGGCGCGGCCTCTGTGCCGGTCACTACCGTCAATTGGTCAGGTGACGAGCAGCTCAAGGCGGAAGTATGGATCGAGTACCTTGGCGAGCTCGTTGGTAAAAAGCCAATTTACTTATATGACGATGCACGCGCCCTTCCGAATGGCGCCGCTAGTGCAGAATTTCGAAAAACAATCACCGGCCCCGCTAAAGTAAACTGGCGCGACGGCTTAAGGCGGATCGTTGAGTTTTGGGAGCCGCGCCTCCGGGACAACGCCACGCGTTAGAGCCCTGAAGCGCGAAGCACGCCGGATTTATGCGCCGCCATTTCGCGCTGAAGGCTCGGCGCTCACGGAAGGCGCACGCCCGCGCGCTTGCTGCAGCAGCGCCGCGCAATTGGCGTCATCCGCGAGGCCAACATCCACAAAGGGCAAGATCGCAGCAAGCGGCGCGAACAATGCGCCGAGCGCGCCCGCCGCGCCGGCTTGTGCGAGCGCGGCGCCCGTCTCGACACCGACACGCGGCGCACGCAGACGTCCGCTGATCGTTATGGGCGCAGAGAGGCGCAGAAGCCGCGCCTCTTTAGGCTTACCCTGCAAACGCACGTCGATGGTCTCATTATCAAGATTGACGCCGCCCTCGCCCACGATGAGCACATCGCTGGTATCGATCACCATAAGGCGCCGATCCGCAATTCCGGAACGCACCGTAAAATCAGCGACGCCGCAACGTATCTCTGCTTGCTCCTCGCTGCCGCTCAGCAAAAGTCCAAGTCCGCGCACTACATTGATGCCCGTTAACTCGGCGAACGCGCTGCGAATTTGGCCATGCGGCACAACGAACGATGCAGAACCGTTTGCGCTTGCGGCGACGGCGCGCACCGTATCGCCGCGGCCTTCGAGTTTTACCCGGCCGACGATCACACCGCTCACCGCATTCTCAACGGGGATAAGGGTTTCAAGCCGCGCGCCTGTAAGCCGCATATCGAGCGAAACGTTCGGGACATTCTCCCGCGCATCAAGGCGGGCATTGCCCGCAATACGGCCCTGCGGCAAGTCGAAGACGATTGGATTGAACGTCATTACGCCGCTGTTGAGCGTCAAATCTAGAGACGCCGCGCGCAGCGGTATCGGCGCATCGACAATCGCTGCCGTTCGGTAGATCAGATGCGCATCCATATTTCGAACGCGTTGAAGATCGAGGCGCGCATCCGGCAAAAGCCGGCCATCGGACGCCAACCGCGCCGCTTCCGCACGCTGTTCTGAAGAGACGCTTTCACCGGCCCCGGTCGACGGCGGCGCGCCGAGCACGGTTGCGAGATCGTCAAAGTCTAATTGGCGTGACGAGAAACTGGCCTCGACATAAGGGCGTTCGCGATCGGTTTGGACGTCGAGTTTGCCGGAAAGATCGCTATCGCCGACGCGGCCCGCGACTCGATCGATTGTGTAACGCCGTTCCTCGCGCGTGAGCACGCCGCGCAAGCGATAAGGGGGCGTATTCGGCAACGAAAGCCCAATGACGTGGTAGAGATCGGCCAGATCATTGCCGGAAGCCGTCACGTTGGCGCGGAACGAGCCAAGATCGAACGGACGATTGAGCTTGCCATCAGCGTGAATGCGCGTCGCGCCAGCACGCAATTCGGCGTCGAAATCGTAAGGCCGGTCGCGGCGCACGTTGATCAGCGCGCCGCCCGTCATCTCAAGCCGGAACGGATTGCGATTGAGCGTGCCCATCCCCGTCAATCGGAATGCAGGGCGATCGCCGCGCGCGGCGTCCTCGTCGGATTCAAGCGTCGCTTCCAGCAGCATGTCGCGGCGGCGATCATCAAGGGTGAGCGCGCCGCCCGTTATCGCGAAACGGCGCATCACCGGCAGTTTGAGCGGCTTCCCGCTTGTTTGCCCTGGCGGTCGGCCGCTCCAATTGGCGCGCCCTTCATCATCACGCGACAGGCGGATTTGCGGCGCGTTCAATTCAAGCCGCCGCAGCACAACCGCGCCTGTCAGAAGCGGCAAAAGCTCAATTTCAGCGACGCCATGCGGGATGAATGCGAATTCGTTCTCATCGCCCGACCAAAAGGCATGTTCGCGCTGCCCCCAGTTTGGATCGCCGATGTGAAGGCCGTGAACTTCGATGCGGGGCGCAAGAGACCAAGGGCGTACTTTAAGATCGCCCGCTATGACAATCGACCGGCCAGTAATGCTCGATGCGATTTGACCAATTGGACCGCGAAATGCGTTCCAATCTGCGAAGGTGATAAAAAGGAGCAGCGTAACCGCAATGACACCAAGCGCGCCGCCGCCCCATAACGCGACAGTTTTCGCGCTGCTTTTCCAATGAATGGACTGAAACCATAACAATACACCGCGCCGAGCGCGCGAAAGCGCAGCGCCGCTTCGCTGTCTAAAAGTCTCAAAGGATAGCGCCACCGGCTCACGTCCCTGCGTTACGAAGAATAACGCTTCGGCGGCTGCAGCGTTCCGGCGGGGTTCTTCGGGAACTCACGGTATGGCGCGCACATTGTCCGCGCACCTCTAACCCTAAACGCGAGTTATCGCGCTACACACCATTTGGGAGCCACTATGCCGATCACTCAATCCAGCCCTGCAAAATCCGCGCGCAAATCCACCGCGAAGACGCCGAAGCTCGATGCAGTTGCTTTGCTGAAAGCTGACCATCGAGAAGTCGAAGAATGGTTCGAGCAATTCGAAAAATCGCGCAGCGATAAAAAGAAGATTGAACTGGCCGGCAAGATTTGCACAGCTCTTAAAGTCCACACTGAGATCGAAGAGGAAATTTTCTATCCAGCGTTCTTGGAGGCGACCGGCGACAACGACATCCATCATGAGGCCGTTATCGAGCATGACGGGGCGAAGAAGCTTATCATGGATATCGAATCCTCTGGGCCGGACGATGAATATTACGATGCTAAAATGAAGGTGTTGTCTGAGATGATCAAACACCACGTCAAAGAGGAAGAACAACGAGACGGCATGTTCGCTGAAGCGAAGAAGTCCGATATGGATCTTGAAGCGCTCGGCACGGAGATGGCGGCGCGCAAAAAAGAACTCATGGCTCAGTACAAAGGTTGACCATGGGCGCAGACCGGTTGGAAAGCTTATGTTTGAGGCTCCTGCGCGCAGCTGACGCGCGTGGGCATCTCATAGCAACGGCGGAAAGCTGTACTGGCGGCCTTCTCGCCGCTGCGCTCACAGATGTGGAAGGTTACGCACATCTCTTCGAACGTGGCTTCGTGTGCTATTCCGAGAATTCGAAAGTTGACATGCTGGGGGTATCGCGCAGGCTCATCGCGCAAGAAGGCGCTGTCAGCGAGCCGGTCGTGCACGCGATGGCGCAAGGAGCCCTCCGGGAAGCAGGCGCGACATTAGCGATTGCGATTACTGGCTATGCGGGCCCAGGCTGTCCTAACGACGATCATGGGCTTGTGCATATCGCAGCGGGACAAACCGGCGCGCCGGTACTTCACGCGAAAAAACATTTTGGTCCGCAACCGCGTGAAGCCATTCGGCGCGCAGCGGCAATTGCAGCGGTGACGCTAGCGCTTGAGGCTATCGAGATGGCGGAACACCCTCTTTGAACAAAAGAAAAGGCCCCGGCGATCGCCGGGGCCAAATCTTATCTCGCAATCAGCTTATATTAAGCTGGGACCCACTGGCCAGAAGCGTTGCGGCAGAAGGTTTCCTGCGGCATTTGCTGACGCGTGCTGCCTTCGCTGATCGTGGCGTTCACTGTTTTGCATTCGCCGCCATAACCTTGCGCAGGTTGCGGCGCGCTCACCGAAAGATTACGCGGCGCGCCAGCATCGCTTTGCCAAGAATCGCTCACCGCCCGATTGCTGTTGAGCGAGTTATAGTAGTTCTGCTCAACGCGTTGCTGCTCACGCGCGCTCAACACACGGCAGACGCCGTAGGTGCCAAGGCCGCCGATCGCGGCGCCGCCGAGAGCGCCCTCCCCGCGCCGGTCTTCGCCAGCTGCGACCGCACCAACAGCGGCGCCAATGCCAGCGCCGATCAACGCATTGCGTGTGCATTGCGAAAGGCGCGTCTGGTGCGGCGCTCGATAGCCGTCCGATCCTGTGGGGCCTGTGGTTTCACAGGCGGACAGCGCCAACGCGCCCACGCACGCGAGCGCTAACATTTTGATCCGCATAAGGACTCCTCCGTTAAATTCCGAAACCCGGTCCCTCTACGGCCTCATACCACAACCAGACCGTGACCTAGGTCAATTTCGCGTTTCGTAACAAAGAACTTCGCCCCCGCCCGGACGGGACAGACGCGCTTCATCGTTACGCCCGCGCAGCTCAACGCCATCCGCCATGTAGCGGAAGCCCGAGCCGGCGAGCGCGACCGGGAGATCAACCGTCGGATAGCCCGGCTGTTCCACGCGGACATGGTCAGGATTGTAGAAAAACGTCGCGGTGAACGTCTCGGTGCTGTCCCGGCAGATGTAACGCGCCACCTTGGGCTCAATCGGGCCGGCGGGCGGCGGACACGGCGTCGCGCAGGCGGCGAGACCTAAAAGCGCAGCAGCGACGAAAGCAAAACGCATCGAATTCTCCCTCAAGCCGCAACCTTAGCGCACCCCGGCTCCGGGCGCGATCTCGTACACGATGCTCACCTCCGCCGTGTAGAGCTGCGGCTCCGGCGCGACAGGCGGCGGGGTGACAATCTGATCCACAACCGATTCCTCCCGGCGCCGCGCCGTCACAGTGATGGC
>JBEVOS010000237.1:0-4415 GCA_040507435.1 Caulobacterales bacterium
CGAACGTGACGAGCCGCTCGGTGGCGTCGGGCCGGCGGTTGAAGATCACGTCTTCGACCATCTCGAGCAGGTCCTTCGGAATGTCCTCATAGACCGCCAGCTGGCCGGCGTTGACGATCCCCATATCCATGCCGGCGCGGATCGCGTGATAAAGAAACACAGCATGCATCGCTTCACGCACGGGCTCATTGCCGCGAAACGCAAAGGAGACGTTCGAGACGCCGCCGGAGACATGCGCGAAGGGGAGGCTTTCACGAATGCGCCGCGTCGCTTCAATGAACGCGATCGCATAGTCAGCATGTTCTTCGATGCCCGTCGCAACTGCAAAAATGTTCGGATCGAAGATGATGTCTTCGGGCGAAAATTTCGCCTTTTCCGTCAGCAGATGATAGGCGCGCGTGCAGATTTCGACCTTGCGCGCTTCTGTATCAGCCTGCCCTTTTTCGTCAAACGCCATGACGACGACAGCGGCGCCGTAGCGGCGCACTTTGCGCGCTTCTTCAAGAAACTTCGCCTCACCTTCTTTCATCGAAATTGAGTTGACGATGCTCTTACCCTGCACGCAGCGAAGGCCCGCCTCGATCACATCCCATTTCGATGAATCGACCATCAGCGGGACGCGCGCGATATCCGGCTCACCCGCAATGTAATTCAAGAATTGCGTCATCGCGCGCGCGCCGTCGATGAGGTCCGCATCCATATTCACGTCGAGCACGTTGGCGCCGTTCTCGACCTGCTGGCGCGCGATCGACGCCGCGGCGGCGTAGTCCTCCGCCTCGATCAGCTTCCTGAATTTTGCGGAGCCCGCAACATTGGTGCGTTCACCGACGATGACGAAATTCGCGAAGATATTGGTCATTCCGTTTTCGCCTAAGCTTTTCTATCCAGTGCGGGCAAGCCGTCGATGCTTGTCCCATTCGTTTCGTAGCGCCGCTCCGCCCATTCATCGAGGCTGCGCGCGTCAACCCAGCGCCGTAATTGCTCGCGCTCGCCTTTAAACTCGTAAAACGGAACGCCCCAGCCACAGGAATCCGAAACGGAACTTATACGGACGCGAATCACTGCCCGCCCACGATCAAATGCCGGAAAATGCTGCGCGCGCATTTCTTCGAATTCCGGCGTCTGCATGGGAAGCACGTCGCCTTCGCCGTAGACGCGGACAATGTTTGCGCTGCCCTCGAGTGCGCAAAACATAAGCGTGATACGCTTATTTTCGCGCAAATGCGCGATCGTCTCGACGCCGGACCCGCCGAGATCAATCCACGCGAGCGTTTTGGCATCGATGATAACGAGGCTGTCGTAGCCTTTGGGAGACAGATTCACGCGCCCGTCATGCGCAAGCGGGGCGGTCGCGACGAAAAAAAGTTTCTGCGCGCGAATGAAGGCGACCAGATCGTCAGTGAGTGCGTCATAAGTCTTCGACATCGCGTCACGCCACGGCGTTGAACGGCTCGAGGCCAGCAAGCCGCATGCGCACGTCATGCTGCGGGATCGGGCGCGGCTTCACGCCTTCGATCGCATGCACGAGATGCGAGATGTGATCCGGCGTCGTGCCGCAGCAGCCACCGAGAATGTTGACGAGGCCGCTCTTGGCCCATTCGGCGAAATGCGCCTCCATCGTGTGCGGCGTTTCATCGTAACCGCCCATCGCATTCGGCAAACCCGCATTTGGATGCGCAGAGACCGGGCAATCCGCGACGCGGGCAACATCGGCGAGGAACGGCCGCATGTCTTCAGGGCCAAGCGCGCAATTCAGGCCAATCGCCCACGGTTTTGCATGGCGCACCGAATTCCAGAACGCTTCGGTGGTTTGCCCCGAAAGCGTGCGGCCGGATTTGTCCGTGATCGTGCCGGAAATCCAAAGCGGCAACTCGACGCCCGTTTCGTCAAACGCATCCCACGCCCCCCACAGCGCGGCTTTGCAATTGAGCGTGTCGGTGATCGTCTCGATCAAAAGAATATCCGCGCCGCCCTCAATAAGCCCGAGGGTTTGTTGCTTGAAGCCATCCGCCATCTCGACAAAACTTGAATCGCGACGCGCCGGGTCGTTCACGTCCGGTGAAAGTGAAAGCGTTTTCGTTGTCGGGCCCATTGAGCCAGCGACAAGCCTGATCTTGCCGTCCTTCGCTTCCGCCTCATCGCATGCCGCGCGCGCAAGCGCCGCGCCCGCCGCATTGATCTCGCGTGCGAGGGCTTCCATCGCATAATCGCCCTGGCTGATCGGCGTCCCGGAAAACGTATTGGTCGATGTGATGTCGACGCCGCAATTGATGTAGGCGTCATGAACCTGCTTCACGACATCCGGCTTCGTGATGCAGAGAATATCGTGATTTCCCTTCAGCGGCTTGTTATGCGCCGTAAAGCGCGCGCCGCGATAATCTTCTTCTGTGAGCCCGAAGCCTTGCAGAAATACGCCCCACGATCCGTCAAGCGTAAGAATGCGTTGCTTCATTTGCTCTTGCGCCCACTGCGAACGCTGCACACGCGTGCTCATGCTGCTTCCTCTGATATCCGCGGCGCGGGCGTTTTCAGCCCCAGCATCCGGCAAACTGCAATCGTCAATTCCGCCCGGTTGAGCGTGTAGAAATGAAAATCCCGCACGCCTTCATTGGCGAGCTTCGCACACAATTCCGCTGACGTAGCCGCCGCCACCATTTGGCGCGTCTCGGGGTCGTGATCGAGCCCATCGAACAAACGCTCCATCCACGCCGGAACGCTTGCGCCGCTCGCGAGCGCCATTTTACGCGCGCCCTTGAAATTCGTGACCGGCATAATGCCTGGCGATATCGGCGCGGTGACGCCTGCTTTCGCCAAACGATCGCGGAAACGCAAAAATATGTCAGCCTCAAAGAAAAATTGCGTCACCCCGCGCGTCGCTCCCGCATCGAGCTTGCGCTTGAAATTGTCGAGTTCGGCATCCCAATTGCCGCTGTCTGGATGCCGCTCCGGATAGCACGCAACCGACACCTCGAACGGCGCCACCTTCAATGCGCCCGCAACAAGATCAGATGAATACGCATAGCCATTTGGATGCGGCTCGTATGCTGCGCCGATCCCGCCTTGTGGATCGCCCCGCAGCGCAACGATGTGCCGAACGCCCGCATTCCAATAATCGCGCAGCACGTCATCCACTTCATCGCGCGTCGCGGCGACACAGGTAAGATGCGCCGCAGGCTTCAGCGAGGTTTCCTGCACGATGCGCGACACGGTGCGATGCGTGCGGTCACGCGTTGAGCCGCCGGCGCCATATGTCACGGAAACAAAACTCGGGTGCAGCGCCTCAAGCCGGCGCACCGCGCGCCACAGCTTCTCTTCAAGCTCCGGGGTCTTCGGCGGGAAAAACTCAAAAGAAAAACTCAACGGACCGGCGCGCTGTGCGGCGCGCTCGATTTCGCCATTCGAACTGTCGCTCATGCCGCCTTCTCCGCGCCCTTCTCAGACTGCGCAAGGCCGATCTTGTCGCCCGCCCAGATTTTTACCGTCAGCCTGTCGCCGTCGTCGTTCTGCGGCGCGAGCGTCGTGATGCCGACATGCGTGACGCCCGCCTCTTCGCACCATTGCGCGACATCCGCATCCGAAAATCCCAGCCGCCTGTGAGCGTGGTCGGCGCGTAGAAATTCAAGCGCATGCGGTGCGAAATCCACGATCACCAACCGCCCGCCTGGCCGCAGAAGCCGCGCCGCTTCCGTCACCGCGCGCTTTGGATCAACAAGATAGTGCAGCACGTGATGGATCGTTACGAGATCGGCGCAAGCCGGCGGCAATGGCGGCTCGTAGATATCGCCGTAGCGAATCGCAGCTTTGGACTCAGGCAGCCCATCGAGCGCCGCGCGCGCCATCGTCAGCATTTGGCGGCTCGTATCAAACCCTTCCGCGCGCCGGACGCGATCGGCAAACACCTCGATCAGCCGTCCCGCGCCAACGCCCGCATCGACCATGAAATCGAACGGCCCATCGCCCGCCGCGCGGAGCACCGCAGCCTCAATATCCGCTTCGGGCAAATGAAGTTTCCGCACGCGATCCCAATCGCCCGCGTTGGACTCAAAATAGGCGGAGGCGCGCGCGTCCCGCGCCGCCCTGATCTCATCGAGACGCCGCGCATCCCGCGAAAAGATAGGATCGGCTGGGTCAATCAGCTGAGCGAACAATTCCGCAAGCGCGCGCTGCGGCCCGGCAGCGCCAGCGAGCCGATAAAACACCCAAGCGCCCTCGGGCGCCCGCTCCACCAGCCCGGCTTCCGTGAGCAGGCGCAAATGGCGGCTCGCACGTGGCTGGCTTTGGCCAAGCGCCTGCGCGAGCTCACCAACCGCGAGCTCTCCGCACGCTAAAAGCGCCAGAATGCGGAGCCGCGTCGGCTCCCCCGCGGCCCTTAAAGCCGCTACGGCGCCCTCAGCAGAAAGCTGCCCCCTCAACAT
>JBEVOS010000239.1:0-7051 GCA_040507435.1 Caulobacterales bacterium
TGCTCCATCGCTGAGGGCTTGCCGACCTTGTCCATGAAGGCGCTATCAACATAGACGTGGCAGGTCGCGCAGGCGCAGGCGCCGCCGCAATCGGCGTCGATCCCCGGCACGGCGTGCTTGATCGCGGCTTCCATGACGCTCTGGCCCGCGGGAGAGTCCACGACATGCTCTTTGCCGTTCGCTTCAATAAAAGTGACTTTCGGCATGCAAACTCCTGCGCGCTTCGGCTTTAGGCCGATGCGACGATTTCCTTCATCGGCTTTGATAGATCAGCCAGAAGTTCGGGTGCAACGCTTTTGCCGCGTTGGATGAGCTGTTTGGCGCCGAGATATTCAGCTGGGCGATTAACCGCGTCGACCGCGATGAGCCGCCCGCCGTGGTAGTAGAAGGCCGCGAAGGCCCGCTGCTTGGGATCGCCGCGCATGACGAGCTTGTCGTAACCTTGGAATTGGCCGGCGATCTGAAGCTTCAGATCGTACTGATCGGACCAGAACCAAGGCACCTCTTCCGCCGGATGCGGCTGGCCCAGAATGGCGGCGGCGGCGATTTTGCCGCCTTCGATGGCGTTGTGAACGCTTTCGAGTCTGGACAGGCGATCGTCGAAATGAACGAGCGGGCGCATGACGCAATCGCCGATCGCATAGATCGACGGATCGGAGGTGCGCATCTGTTTGTCGACGATAATTCCGTTTTCGACGAGCAGCCCCGATTGCTGCGCGAGAGTCGTATCCGGATTGATGCCAATGCCGACGATCACGATATCGGCGGGAATTTCAGCGCCGTTGGCGAGGCCGACAGCGCGGACGCGGTCGGTTCCCTTGAGCACGGCGACTTGGGCGTTCAGCTCGAAGCGGACGCCTTTGGCGGTGTGTTCATCGAGGAAAAAGCCCGCGACTTCGGGGCTCGTCACGCGCGCTAGGGGACGTACGGCGGCTTCGAGCACCGTCACGTCCATGCCCATTTGACGCGCCACGGCGGCGCCCTCGAGGCCGATATAGCCTGCGCCGATGACCACCAGATTGGCGCCCGGCTTCACGTGGGCCTTGATCGCGTCAACATCGGCGGCGGTACGCAGCGTATGCACGCCGGCAAGGTCCGCGCCCGCGATCGGCAGTTTGCGCGGCTGTGCGCCGGTGGCCAGAATCAGCGCGTCGTAGGCGAGTTCCTGGCCGCCTTCGAGGCGGACGCGCTTGGCGCTACGGTCAATCCATACCGCTTTGCGCTTCAGCAGCAGTGCAATCCGCTCCTCGGCGTAGACCGAGGGCGGGCGCAGCAAGAGCCGCTCGACATCCCATTCGCCGGAGAGATATTTCTTAGACAGCGGGGGGCGCTGGTAGGGGGCGAGCGGCTCCTCGCCAATAAGCGTTATCTCGAGATTTGGATCAGCATGGCGCAGGCGGTGTGCGGCTTCGCCGCCGCCCTGGCCCGCACCGACAATCACGACGCGTCGAATTTGCGATTCGCTCACTTGCCTCTGCTCCCGCGTGCAGGCTGTAGGTCCGCCCGTTACACTAGTTCGTGCTTGTTTGTACGTGCGCGCCGTTTTGATGCAAGCGGCGGTCTTGAAGCGGCCTCCGAGAGCTTTACGCTTCGTGGGTGAACGCCGCTGACGATTCGCTTTTTCTGGCTGACGCCGACGCAACGGAAGCGTTTGGCGCGCGCATCGCCGCGCGGCTCGGCGAAGGTGATTGCGTTTGCCTCTGGGGCGGGTTGGGCGCCGGGAAAACTACGTTTGCGCGTGGCGCGATCCGTGCCTGGACTGAGCGGGACGAAGAGGCGCCGAGCCCGACCTTCACGCTCGTCCAGACCTATGATGGTCCGCGCGGACAGCTTTGGCACATGGACCTCTACCGCTTGGAGGATTCTGGGCAGGCCTATGAGCTGGGCATAGAAGAGGCGCTTGCCGCCGCGTTCTGCTTGGTTGAATGGCCGGACCGGCTTGGACCGCTTCTACCTGCGGACCGGCTGGATATCCGGCTTGCGCCGGACGGCGCAGGGCGCAAAGCGAAGATTGAGCGACATGGAGCGTTTTTGGAGCGTGTCGATGGATTCTGATCGGGAAGCGGCGCTTCAAAAATTGCTCGTCGCGTCTGGTTTTGGCGCTGCGGAACGGCGCCCGCTCGCAGGCGACGCATCCACACGGCGTTATGAGCGGCTCGTGATGCCGGGCGGCAAAGGCGCGATCCTGATGGACGCCGCGCCGTCGAGCGAGAGCGGGCCCTGCCCGCCGGGAGCGACTCCAGCGGAACGGCGGACACTTGGCTGGAATGCGACCGCGCGCCTTGCCGCGTCACGCGTTGAAGCGTTCGCGACGGTCGATGCGCATTTCCGCAATCTCGGCCTTTCGGCGCCGGAGATTTACGGGCTCGATATTCCGAACGGCTTTGCCGTGCTGGAAGATCTTGGCGACAATCTCTTCGCGCATGCGATCCTGAATGGCGCGGACGAAGAGCAGCTTTACATCGCAGCGGCGGAAGTGCTCGCGCACGTGCACGCCGTCGATACGCCGAAGATTTTGGAAGGCCATGGCGCGGCGTGGCCGTTTCAGGATTACGATGCGCTCGCGCTTGAAGTGAACGCCGATCTTTTCGTTGAGTGGCTACCGAAGGCTGAGCCCAGCATTCGCATCGATGATCTTCAACGCTGGGAGCGCATCCGCAATTCATTGATCGTGAAGGCGCTTGGCTTTCCGCGCGCGTTCACAATCCGCGACTATCACGCGGAGAATCTGCTTTGGCTGCCTGAACGCGAAGGGCTCGCGAAAGTTGGTCTGCTGGATTTTCAGGACGCTGTGCGCGGCTGGCGCGCGTGGGATTTCGCGATGCTGCTGCAGGATGCGCGCCGCGATGTGAGCCCGCGTGCAGCTGCTGCCGCGATCCGCGCTTATCTCGACATCACGGGCGCCGATGAAGCCGCGTTCATGCGTGAACTCGCCGTGCTAGGCGCGATCAATGCGATGCGGATTCTGGGAATTTTCGCGCGCCTCGACGTGCGCGATGGAAAACCACGCTACCGGGCGTTCATGCCGCGCGTGTGGGCGCACCTCGATCACAATCTGCGCCATCCCGCTTTGGCGGAGGCGCGCGCATTTGTCGAGGAGGTCGCCGGCCCTTTCTTGACGGGGGAAGCGCAAGTGACATCCGTGCAAACGCTTACGCCGCAGATTCCGAAAACCGCGATGGTGCTCGCGGCAGGCAAAGGGCTGCGGATGCGGCCGCTGACGAACAATTTGCCGAAGCCGCTCGTGAAGGTGGGCGGACGCACGCTGATCGATCATCTCATCGATCGTTTAGCCGCCGCGGGCGTCACGCGCATTGTCGTCAACGTGCATGCGCATGCCGATCAGATGGAAGCGCATCTCGCCAAGCGCAGCGACGTTGAGGTCTTTATTTCCGACGAGCGCGAGCAGCTTTTGGAAACGGGCGGCGCGATCAAACAGGCGCGTGCAAGTTTGGGCGAAGGCCCGATCTGGGTGGCCAATAGCGATTATGTGTGGATCGAGGACGGCGAACCCGCGCTTGATCTCGTTGCCCGTAGCTGGGACCCGTCGCGCATGGATGCATGCCTTATCGTCGTGCCGAAAGAGCGCACGCAAGGTTTCGAAACGGCTGGCGATTTCTTTCGCGATGAGAATGGCGCGCTGCAATGGCGCGGCGATGCGGCGGAAGCGCCGCTGCATGCGTTCGGGATTGAAATCCTAGATCCGCAACCCTGCTATGCTGATGAGCGCGACGTTTTCTCGCTGCGCGATGTTTGGTTTGCGGCAGCGGCGAAGGATCGCCTGCATGGCGTGACGCCGGGCGGTTATTGGATGCAAGTCGGCGATCCACAGGCGCTTGAAGACGCGGAAGCGCGCCTGCAGGAAGAAGATGCGCGTGCGCCAGCGGCGGCCCGTGCGTGAGCATGGACAATTTATTTGCTGGCGCGCGCGTTCGCGCGATTCCAGCGTCGGCACCGTTTCTTGAAACGTTCGTCAAAGCGCTGACAAGTGCGCTTAAGCGAGAGAATGATCCGTTCGCACTTTCGGATGCGCTGATCCTGTTGCCGAACCGGCGCGCATCGAACGGATTGATCGATGCGTTCGCGAAAGAACTGGGCGGCGCCGCGCTTTTGCCTGCGATCCGGCCGCTCGGCGATCTCGATGAAGATGTCGATGTGTGGGGCGCCGATCCGATCGCACTCGATATCGCGCCGGCGATCTCGCCAACGCAGCGCCGACTTGAACTTGCGCGCCTTGTGCGTGCGCGATTTACGGCTGAAGGCATTGAAGACGATCCCGCGCGTGCGCTTGCGATGGCGGATGAGCTTTGCCGGTTGTTGGATTCAGCCGCTGCGGTGGAGCGCGTTGCGTGGGAGGCTTTGCCCACGCTGGTCGAGAATGCCGATCTCGCCGCGCATTGGAAAATCTCAGCAGAATTTCTTGAGATTGTCACAACCTATTGGCCGCAGCGTTTGACGGGCGAGGGATTGGCCGATCCTGCTGCGCGGCGTTCCGCCGTTCTCGAAGCGCTCGCACAGCAATGGGAAGGCGCGCGTCCTGAGCGGCCGATCATTATAGCGGGATCGACGGGATCGCTCGCATCGACGCGGCGGCTGATGGATGTCGTGCGAGGTTTGCCGAAAGGGCTCGTCGTTTTACCTGGGCTCGATAGCGATCTCGATGAGGCGGCGTGGGCGAAGATCGATGCACAGCATCCGCAAGCGGCGCTGCGCGATACGCTTCGTGCGCTGAAACTCGACCGTCGCGATGTGACGGTGCTCGGCGGAGAAAGCGCGCATGGTCATGCGCGGCGCATTCTCGTGCGCGAGGCGCTGGCGCCCGCAGATGCGACGGCGGATTGGCTGGCGCGGCTTGATGCTGCGGGCGGGGCGGCTCTTGCGCGCGCGGCGATTGAAGATTTGCGTTTGATTGAAGCAGCGAACGCCGAAGAAGAAGCGATGACGATCGCGCTGATAATGCGGCGTGAGCTTGACGATCCCCAACAGACTGTTGCGCTCGTCACGGCCGATCCAGCGTTATCGCGGCGCGTTGTTGAGAAACTTGCACGCTGGAATATCGCGCCAAACATTTCGCATGGGCGACCGCTGAGAGAAACTTCGCCTGGCGCATTGCTGGCGTTGTTATGCGATCTTGTACGCGATCCCGGCGCGCCGATTGCGCTTGCAGGATTGCTGAAGCATCCGCTTGCAGGATTTGGGCTTTCAGAATCCGCATTGGCGAACGCGCGCATTGCGCTCGAGCATCTCGCGCTGCGCGGGCCGCGCCGTTACGGCGATCTCGATGAGCTGACGCATTGGTGCGAAGCTGAGGCGACGAAAGCTGAAGAAAAACGCGCGCGGCCCGATTTGCGCGCAGCATGCGATTTGGCGCGCCGCGTTCGCGCTTGTTTGGCGCCAATTCTGGCGGCGCACGAGGAAATTCCGTTTCCCGATTTCGTTGAGGCGTTGAGCGAAGCGGCGGAGAATGTCGCGGCGAGCGATACGCAATCTGGCGAACGGATATGGGCTGGCAATTCCGGCGATCGGGCGGCGAAGCTCATCCACGAGATTGCGGACGCTGGCGATGCGCTCGGCGCGATGATCATGACGGCCGCGCCGCGCGCGTTTCTGAAAATGATGGATGGCGTGGAAGCTGCGCCAGAGCCAGGCGGTGATCCACGCTGTGCGATTTGGGGTCCGCTCGAAGCGCGCTTGCAGCGGCGCGATCTTTTGATCCTCGGCGGATTGAATGAAGGCGTTTGGCCCGCGCCGCCGCATGAAGATCCATTTCTCTCACGCGCGATGCGTGACAAGCTTGGGCTGCAGCCCACGGATGCGCGCATTGGGCTTGCGGCGCATGACTTTGCGCAATTGGCGTCATCGCCGCGCGTTGTGCTGACGCGCGCGCTAAAAAGCGGCGGCGCGCCTTCTGTCGCTTCACGCTGGATTTGGCGGCTTGAGACATTGCTGCGCGGCGCTGGCGCCGATCTCAAACAAGATAGTGATGAATTGCAGATCGCGCGGGCGATCGATGCAGCGGATGTGGTTGCGCCGGCGAAGCCGCCGGCGCCGCTCCCGCCGGTTGAGAAACGCGTGAAGCGGTTGTCTGTAACACAGGTCGAGACGCTGATCCGCGATCCGTATGCGATCTATGCGCGTAAAATTCTTGAACTCGATGTGCTGAAGTCTGTCGGCTATCAGCCCGGGGCGGCGGAGCGCGGCTCGGCGATTCACGCGGCTGTCGAAAAGACGCATCTGCATGACACGATCGAATCTTTGATTGTGTTGATCGACAAGGAATTGGCGGCGCAGGGGTTTGGGCATGCGCGGCGCGCTTCGGAACGTGCGCGACTCGTCACATCGGCGCGCGCGTTTCTCGATTGGGCAAGCAAGCGCAGTGGCGTTTTCTTTCTGGAAAAAAAGGGCGTCCTCGCGCTTGATAACGGCCGCGAACTTTCCGGCGTCGCGGACCGGATCGAGATCGATAGCGCGGGTGCGGCAGTGATTGTCGACTTCAAAACTGGCAAGCCGCCATCGGACAATGAAGTGAAGTCGGGCTTAGCGCCGCAATTGCCGCTTGAGGCGGCGATGCTGGCGCGCGGTGTGTTTGACGGCGTCGCGGCGGCGAAGACGAAGGATCTGATCTATTTCCGGCTTGGCGGATCGAAGCCGGAGATCAGATGCGTGAAGCTCGACAAGCCGATAGCGGAGGGTGCTGAAGACGCGTTGCGGTCACTGGAAAAATTGCTTTCGGAGTATGATCACGAAACGCAGCCCTATTTGTCAAAGCCGCGTGTCCAATTCATCAAGCCGTATGCGGATTACGATCAGCTTGCGCGCCGTAAGGAGTGGGCGGATTCTGAGGGCGAAGAATGAACGCCTATCTGAAAGCGCAGCAGGCGCAACGCGACGCTGCAAATCCCGATTCAAATGTGTTCGTCACGGCGAATGCGGGATCGGGCAAAACCAAAGTGCTTGTCGATCGGATTGCGCGGCTTTTGCTGGCGGGGGCGAAACCGTCGGCGTTTTTGTGCATCACTTATACCAAGGCTGCGGCCTCGGAGATGTAGCG
>JBEVOS010000297.1:0-4831 GCA_040507435.1 Caulobacterales bacterium
GTGCGGAACATAATCTCCGCGCCGGCCAGCACGACGATCATAAACGCGAGAAACAGGCCGTTGTTGAGCCACGCGTTGCCGAGGTCGATGTATTTTTCGTTCTCGCCCCACACGGTCGTGACAGGGCTCCAGAGAGGCTCGCCGCGAACGCGCTCGATGAAATAGCCAATCTGACGGGCCCAAACCAAAACCACGCCATGAAAAATGTAGATCGAGAACGACCGGCTGCCGAGCCACAGGAGCGGCTTGTTTGTCAGGGCCTTCGAGATTGGACCGCGATCAAACGCAAACACGTAAACCAGGAACGCCGCCGCCGCGTGGTAGGTAAAGTACGCAGGGCCGTAGAAGCGAAAAAACAGAACGCTGATGGCGAACACCACCGCTGTAATTTCGAGAATCGCCGCCGTGCGCGCTGTTTTGATCGGGTAACGCTGCCAGACATCGAACAATAGAAAGCCGACAAAAAAGCCTGTGAGGCAGCGCGCAATTGTCGGCACGTTGAAGATCGGCGATTCAGCGAGCTCGATTTGGAACACTGTGCCAGCCGCAATTATCGTGGCGATCGAGAGAAGCCAGCGCATTTTTGCGTTCGGCGAGATCAACACGATGACCGCCATGACCACATAGGCCACGATCTCAGCGCTTAAGGTCCAGGCCGGGAAATTCCAATCCGTCCAGCTTTCACCCTGCCCCCACGTCTGTAGCAGCAAGGCGTGTATGGGAAGCGTCCCGGCTTCGAGATTAGAGCTCCAAACTTCTCCGCCGTTGCCGACAAACATTCGCATCAATGGCAGGAGCAATAGAAGCCCAAGCATCGCCAGATGCAGGGGCCAGATTCTTCCGAACCGGCGTACGATGAAGGACCAAAACCCGCGTTCGTCGCGAATTCTATCGCGAAACCCTAGCGCCAGCACAAACCCGCTGATGACGAAAAATAATTCCAGAATTGGCACGCCATTACGCAACCAGGGCTGGTGGAAAAAAATGTGCGCAATATCTACGTGATAAATAACCACAAAGAGCGCTGCGAGCCCTCTCCAGCCTTCCATAGATTGCAAGCGCATCGCATACCCTCAGGCGCCATGGTTCACTACGGTCCGGCGCCACTGCGTCCGCTAATCGCAGCGCAATATTGATACCGTTCTTAAGGCTTTGATTCTTGGCTATGCACGCGTTGACGCAATTCCATTCTCCGAGGACATCGCGTCGTCCGATTGATATCGCGCGAAACGCGTAGCTTTCTTACTTCTGCGACGCGCGAGTTCGAATATTTAGAAGTTCTACTATAAGTGAGAATGCGATCGCGAAGTAGAGGTAGCCTCGCGGAATGTGAAAGCCAGCGCCGTCCGCTACGAGCGCAACGCCGACGAGAAGAATGAAAGAAAGCGCGAGCATTTTCATCGTGGGATACTGATCGATAAATTTGGATAGAGGCTCGGCAGCGACCGCCATCACGACCGTCGACAGCACAACCGCGCCGATCATGACGGCGAGCACATCCGTCATGCCCACAGCGGTGATAACGCTATCGAGCGAGAATACGATATTAATGACGACAAGCTGCACCAGCACGTCAACGAATTTGCTTTTCGCCTCCTGCTCTTCGTGATTCACGCCTTCCGTGGTTTGGTGAATCTCCTGCGTGCCTTTCCAAAGCAGAAACAAGCCGCCGCCTAGAAGGATCAGATCCTTCACGGTGAATTGCGTGAAGGCCTCGGCGTGCTCTCCGTCCATATGCAGCGCGAGCGCCCAGCTTTCCGGCAGCGCAAAGATCGGCGCCTCCTCCAGCTGAATGATCCAGAATATGCTCGCCAACATCAGGATGCGCAGGACCATTGCGCCCCAGACGCCGACACGGCGCGCCTTTGCCTGCTCGGCCCCCTTTAGCTTGCCTATTGCGATGGAGACGAAGAGCAGATTGTCTATCCCCAGGACGATTTCCAGAAACGTGAGCGTTGTCAGGCTCACCCAAAATGCGGGCTGGGCTAGAATATCCATATGCGAATCCTCGGCGCGGCCCCGAGCACTGGCCTGACCGGCATGCCAGGTCAATCACGACTTCGTTAGCAGCCTTGGGTTTCGTAGAATCGCACCGCACATAGCGCGCGCGAGGAGCAAGATAGACAATGGAATATATTCAGGCGCTGCTGAGCAGTCCGGAGGCTTGGGCGGCGCTGACGACGCTGATCGTCATGGAAGTCGTGCTCGGCATCGACAACCTGCTCTTTATCTCGATCCTCTCGAACAAATTACCTGAGAATATGCGCCAGAAGGCGCGGCGGGTTGGGATCGGGCTCGCGCTCATCATGCGGCTCGTTCTGCTTTCGATGATCTTCGTGATCGTTCAGCTCACGCAGCCGCTGTTCACCCTGTTTGGTCACGCCTTCTCGATGCGTGATCTCATTCTCATCGCGGGCGGCCTCTTCCTCGTCTGGAAAGCGACCAAAGAAATTCACCATACGGTCGATCCGAATCCGGCGCCGGACGTGTTCGACAGTAAGGCTGTCAGCCTCGGCTTCTCAGCCGCGATCGGGCAGATTTTGCTGCTCGACCTCGTTTTCTCGGTCGATTCCATCCTCACAGCTGTCGGGATGACGGATCATATTCCGATTATGTTCGTGGCGGTGATCACGGCGGTTTTGGTCATGCTGCTAGCGGCCGATCCGCTCGCGAACTTTATTCACAGGAACCCAACTGTCGTGATGCTCGCGCTCGGCTTCCTCCTCATGATCGGGATGACGCTCATCGCCGAAGGCATGGGCTTCCATGTGCCGAAGGGCTACATCTACGCTGCGATGGCTTTCTCGGCCGGGATCGAAGCGCTCAATATGTGGTCGCGCAATTCCGCCAAAGAGAAAGCTCAAGCTAAAAGCGCTCCGCCCGCGGAGCATTAGCCCGGGAGCGGATATGAAGCGGATTGCAGTTTTGGCGGCGCTGGCGCTTGCAGCGTGCGCGTCGACGGAAACAGAAGTGACGCGGCTGGCGCCTGCCGATGCGGCGACCACCCTGATCGTTGGGCAGGCCGCGCAGCTAACGCAATCGGCGCGCGCCTCGCGCGACGGACAAGATTCGGTCGTTAATCTTGAACTCCGTTTCTTCGATGGGCGCGCTGCGGTTTTTCAGGAAGCGAACCACACGCCGATGGATATCGCCGCGCAAGCGGATGGCGGGCCGCTTTCGCAAATCATGGGGCTTCCGGAAGGCGCTGAGGCGCGCCTCTTCCGCCTTCAAGACGGCGCAGCGGCGGGTAATTTCTGCGCGCCAAGCGGGCCGCAATTTTTAGGCGTGAGCGAAGCCGCAGATGGGTCCGTCAAGATTGTCGCGCTGAAAGAAGGCTTTCAGTTCGACACGCGCGCGGATGGCACATTCGATCCGCTGCCGGCGAGCCCGCAGATCGTGTGTTCACGGATGACGTTCCGCAAATTCTAAATGAAATACGGCGCGCGCGAACGCGCCGGACAAAAACAAGCGGCGTAGGCCGTATCGCTCTGGGAGGCGCACATGGCAGCGCGGCGTGTTGTTCTGATCGATCGTCCTTCTGGTTATGTCGGCCCTGCCCTTGCGCGTCGACTCGCGCGCAGCGGCCATGATCTCGCACTCGTTTCTCCCAGCAATGCGCAGGTCGCGGAGCTGCGTGAGCTCGGCGCGCGCGTCGAGGCGATCGCATTGCCCGATACCGGCGCGGATTCTTTGGTGGGTGAGCGCGGCTATAGCCTGCTCGTCAAAGCGGCGATCGATACGTTCGGACATATCGATTCCGCTGCGCTTTTTCCGGGTTCGCCGGGCGTGGGCGTCGTGCGGGGGCCGCTCCTGCAAGCGAAAGCAAGCGAAATGGGCGGCGTCACCGGATATTTCCAAACGACGCTTAATGCGCTGCAAGCGATCATCCCGGCAATGAAGAAGCGCGGCGGGCAGATCGTGTTCTTCACGAGCGATTCTGGATCGCGGCCGGAAGCAGGCTGGGCGCTTTATGGCGCCGCGCGCGCTGGTCAAACATTTCTCGTACGCGCCGCAGCGCTCGAACATGCGCGCGACAATGTGCTGATCAATGCGATCGGATCAAAGAATGCCGTGTTCCCTGGCTTTCCAGGGATACCTGATGGCGCTGCGACGGACTCGCATGTGAATTCCGGCCCTTGGGCAGCGCCGCTCGAAGCGGAGACGCCGATCGGTCGGCTCGGCACAATGGAAGAGCTTGCATCTTTCGCGAGCGTGTTGCTCGACGGCTCGAACCGTTTTCAGACAGCGCAGTTTTTCTCGTTCAGCGGCGGTTGGAGCGAGCGCTAACCGCTCAACCCCCGCATCGCTATTAACGTACGTTGTGACCCAAGCCAGTGTCGCGCAAGGCACGCAGCTTGGCGTCTCGCTCAATTGCTTCTCGCTTTTCATCCAGAAATGGAGCGCGGAGTTTTCTACACCGGTCGCGTGAGCCCCCGCTACGTTCCAGTGAACACGGCTTTGCGTTTTTCAACGAAAGCCGCGGCGGCTTCGGCCTGATCGTTCTTGGCTTTTTGGCATGTCGCCCAGCCGCGCCCTTCATTGAGCACGGCTTCCTCAATGCTTGCATCGACACCTGCCTGCAGAACGCGTTTTGCGACGCGCATGGCGAGCGGCGGGCCTTCGGCGATTTGCGTGGCGATCTCCAACGTCTCGTCCATAAGCTTCTCATGCGAAACCAGGCGATCCAAAAGGCCAAGGCGATACGCTTCCTGCGCATCAACCATGCGGCACGTGACGATCAAATCCATTGCGCGCGAATAACCAATGATGCGCGGCAGATAATATGAGACCGCGCAATCGGGACCTAGCGCGCGCTCGGCGAATACGGTTT
>JBEVOS010000299.1:0-4013 GCA_040507435.1 Caulobacterales bacterium
GAACGCCTCGCGCGAGATAAACTGGACGCCATCCACGCCAGCAACGCGCGCCATCATATCCTGATCGACGATCGCGGTTGATGGGGCGGTGCGCGCCAGCAGCTTCCGCAAATCCTCGTCCGTGAGGCGGTAGTTCAGCGGCGCAAATGGCTTGTCCGCAAGCCCGCTGGCGAACAAGGCAAGCGGCAACGCCGGCCCGTTCAGACCGATGAACACGACCGTTTCACCAGGTTGCGCGCAAAGCCATGATGCGCCCGCCTTCGCATTTGCTTTAAGCGCTGCAAAGCTCAAACCATCGGCAAGCGAACCAACGGCAATTCGCTCAAGGGCGGCTTCCGCGGCCATATCAAGCAATAGACCTGTGTTCATCGTATCAGTCCGAAGCGGGCAGCTTCTTGGCTTCCTGCAGCTGGATCGCCCGGCCATCGATGCCCAGCGTTCCTGCTCCGCCCTTGCTGCAGAGCGCCTCAACCCCAGTATCAGGATCGGCGTACCGCTTTCCCATCAGGGTTCCCCCGGAAAATTCAGACTTCATGGTCAGGCCAGCGGGCTTTTCCGCTGTTTGAGCAACCATCGGATAGCCGCCGCATTCCAGGCTGACATCCCCTTTGGCGGGGCGGACAATCACGATCTCGGTGTCGCAAACAGCACTTTTCCAGCGAGACCCCGGCTTCAATTCCATGGACATTTCCTCGTGACTTATTTGTCGCCCAATTGAAAGTTATGTGTAGGCGCGCTGCTTAGTGACCGCAACGGCCCTTACTTGCCCTCGACTTCCAAGCGGCGCCGTTATGCGGCTGTCACGTAACCCGCAGCGCGCCAAAAATGAAGAGGTTTCCCCGTAAGGCCGCATTGCCGCCAGCCGAGCTCTTAGGGGCGCCGCAAATATCAGGACGGCTGTCGGGGATGGCGGCGGTCGTCCGTCTTCCAGCCAAAAGGACCGCCCATGCTCTACGCCTTCCTCTGCTACAACGACGAAAGCGCCGTCATGTCCTGGACGAAGGAGGAAGACGACGCCGTCATGGCCAAGCTGGATGTCGTCCATAAGCGGCTTGAGCAAGAGGGCCGCTTCGGCCCCGCCCTCCGGCTTTTGCCCACAAGCGCCGCCACGACGCTCAAAAAAGAGAAAGATTTGGTCCTCGACGGTCCCTACGCCGAAACCAAAGAGCAATTACTCGGATTTTACGTCGTCGATTGCGAAAATCTCGACCATGCGTTGGAAATCGCCCGCGAGCTCGGACAAGCCAATCCCGGCGGCGCCTACGAAATCCGGCCCATCCGGCTTTTCGTGCCTGGGACGCCCGGCGTCGGCGCTTCATGACCGACCTCGATTGGATCCCCGCAGCGCTCGCCGGCGCGCGCGCGCAAGCCATGGGCGCCCTGCTGCGTTACTTCCGAAACCTGGACATAGCGGAAGAGGCCTTTCAGGAGGCCTGCATAAAAGCGCTGAAGAACTGGCCTCAAAATGGCCCGCCTCGTGATCCGGCTGCGTGGCTCATCTTCGTGGGCCGCAATGCGGCCATAGACGCCGTCCGCAAAAAGAGCCGCGAGCAAGCGCTGCCTGATGAACAAAACCTATCTGATCTAGATGATGCGGAAAGTGATCTCGCAGACCGGTTAGACAGCGCCGATTATCGCGACGACGTACTGCGTCTGCTGTTCGTATGCTGTCACCCAGATCTTCCCGGCACACAGCAAATAGCGCTGGCGCTGAGGATTGTGTCCGGCCTCACGGTTTCGCAAATCGCGCGCGCGTTCCTGGTCAACGACGCCGCCATGGAACAACGGATCACGCGCGCTAAGCGCAAAGTGGCCGCTGCGGGTGTCCCATTCGAAACGCCAAGCGCCGCCGATCGCGCAGAGCGTCTCGCTGCAGTGATGGCGATGATCTACCTCGTATTCAACGAAGGTTACTCCGCGAGCGGCGGAGAGGCCGCATCACGTGCAAGCCTATGTGACGAAGCAATTCGCTTGGGCCGGCTTCTGTTGCGGCTGTTCCCCGCTGAACCCGAAGTCATGGGGCTCGTCGCGCTCATGCTGCTTCAGCATTCGCGCGGCGCCGCACGCTTTGACGCCTATGGTGAAATCATCCTGCTCGACGATCAAGACCGCACGCGGTGGCATCGCGGCATGATTACTGAGGGCCTTGCCCTCATAGATAAAGCGATACGTCACCGCAGAGCGGGCGCATATCAGATCCAAAGCGCGATCGCCGCGTTGCATGCCCGTGCGGCGACGCCAGCGGAAACGGATTGGACACAAATTGATCTGCTCTATGCATCACTCGAAGCGCTTGAACCTTCACCAGTCATAACGCTCAACCGCGCTGTGGCGGTCTTTAAAGCGCGCGGCGCTGAAGAGGCGCTGGCGATGATCGAGCCGCTCGCCCAACGCCTCGTAAACTATTTCCATTTTTACGGCGTAAAAGGCGGGCTCCTCCTTCAACTCAACCGTGACGAAGAAGCGCACATCGCCTTCGACCGCGCTATCGCACTCGCAAATTCGCCAGCAGAAGCGAACCATATCCGCATGCATATCGACCGCATAAAAAAGAACAATCTCACGCAACGGTGAACCGGCCGTGTCGGGATGCATTACAGTGGATCGTCCTCTGCACGCTTCGTTTAAAGGAGAGAGACATGCCTCGCCAAATCTTCGTCAATCTGCCTGTTAAGAACCTGGACGCATCGGTAAATTTCTTCACGGCGCTTGGCTTCGCGTTCAATCAGCAATTTACGGACGAAACAGCCACCTGCATGATCATCGAAGACGGCAGCATCTATGCGATGTTGTTGACGGAGGCTAAGTTCAAAACCTTCACGCCAAAGGCCATCGCTGACGCGACAAAAACAAGTGAGGTGCTGATCTGCATCTCCTGTGATTCACGCGAAGCGATACATGAAATCGTGAGCAAAGCCGTTGCGGCCGGCGGCTCCACTTACGCTGACTCAAACGATCACGGATTTATGTTTCAACATGGCTTCCAGGACCTAGACGGCCATATCTGGGAAGTCATGTGGATGAACCCGAGCTTCGTTCAATGACGTTCGCATCTGCAGGACAGCAACGCGGGACTAAGGAGATCATTGATGCGCTTTCTTACGCTTTACACGCCAACCGTCATGGGGCCGCCGGAGCCGGATCACTTCGAAAAAATGAGCGCGCTTATGCAGGAGATGTCCTCAGCGGGCGTACTCGTTGCGACGGGCGGCCTTGCCAAAGCCAGCGAACAAGGCGCGCGCGTGACGCTCAACAAAGGCGACTTCAAAGTGGACCGCACAGGCCCGTTTATGAATTCAAATTTTTTAATGGGCGCAGGATTCGCGATTCTCGAAGGTGAATCCATGGAAGCGATCATGCCACACGTGCGGCGCTTTCTTGAAACCGCGGGCGACGGGACGTGCGAAATCATCCGCGTCTTGGATGCGCCGCCGAAAATGTAGAAGGCGCCGGAAGCGTCATTGACCTGTCATAGGCGCGTGTGAGAGTGAGGTGGAAAGCTAAAGAGGTTATATGACCCGCCTTGCCCTCGCCGGCGCGAGCAATTTCCGCGATTTCGGCGGCCAAACCACGCGCAGCGGCGCGCATGTCAAAACCGGCATGCTTTTTCGATCGGACAAACTCTCAGCGCTAACAGCGGATGATCATGCCACTTTAGAGCCCCTAAAGTTTCAACGCATCTTTGATTTACGCCGCGAGAGCGAGTCGAAAAATGCTCCCACCGTTTGGCCTGGGCCAACCATTCTTGAACTTCCCCTATTCCGAGACGAATCCGGGCCGACCACCTTCGATCGCCTGCTTAACGACCCCGCTGCCCGCAAAAATCCGGAAACTGCGCGCGCAGGCATGCGTGATTTGTATCAGAAATTGGTTCACGCGCCGAGCGCGCAGGATGGCTACAAATCGATATTTTCCTATCTTGCAGAGCCTGAACACTTTCCGGTGGTCGTGCATTGCAGCGCGGGCAAAGATCGAACCGGCGTCGTCTGCGCGCTGATCCTCGGCGCGCTTGG
>JBEVOS010000306.1:0-8203 GCA_040507435.1 Caulobacterales bacterium
TACGTTCTCTATCCGCTGCCAATCTTCGTCAGCGACGTCCTCTTTTGTGGCAAGCCATGAACCTCCTACGCAGAGCACTTTCGGCAGATGTAGGTATTTCTGAGCGTTGTCGGAACTGACGCCGCCCGTCGGGCAAAACCGTACATCTTTGAACGGCCCAGCGAACGCGGCGACGGCCGCAACGCCGCCGGATGTCTCAGCGGGAAAGAACTTGAACCGCGTAAGCCCAAGCTCAAGCCCTTTCATGATCTCGCTCGCCGTTGCGATGCCTGGCAGGTGGGGCACTCCGGCGCTAAATGCCGCCTCCGCCACATGTTCGCTAAGGCCAGGGCTGACAATGAATTGCGCGCCGGCTTCGCGCGCGGCCCCAAGAAGCGCCGCGTTGAGCACTGTGCCCGCGCCGACGATCGCATCGCCAACCTTGCTCATTTCGCGGATCACGCCAAGGGAAGCAGGTGTCCGGAGCGTCACCTCGATAACTTTCACGCCGCCGCGGAGGAGGGCCGCCGCGAGCGGCATCGCATCCTCTTCGCGCTGAACCTCAAGAACGGCGATCACCGGTCCGATATTCATGATGTCGTCGATGCTCAGCATGACATGCTCCTAAGGCGACCAGCTCAGCCAAATAGGTCCGCGCCGTTTTTCGAGTAACGCTTTAATTGGCGTGAGCGGCGCATCGTCTCGCAGAAAACGCCGAAGCGCATCGCGCTTCTCGCGCCCACGCATGAAGATAACGACAAGCCGTGCAGAAAGGATGGCGCGCAGCGAAAGCGAAATTCGATCCGCCGCGCCGCGTGCTTGCGCAACATAAGCAGGAACGGCGACGCCGCGCGAAGCGAGATCGGCGCCTGGAAACAAAGATGCGATATGCCCGTCTTCGCCCATCCCCAGCACGCATATGTCGAGGGGAAGAACGGGCTTCAAACGTGCGCTGACGGCGCCGGCAGCTGCGCTGGGCGAGGAATGCGGTGTCTTTAGCGCCACGAAATGCGCCGCGCGCGCCTGGGCTACGAAAAGCCTGCGGCGCAGCAACGCCTCATTGCTCGCGGCAGATTTCGGATCGGCCCAGCGTTCATCCGTCATCGTCACTGTAACGCGTCGCCAATTCGCATTCCGCCGTGCCAGCGCATCGAACAATGGCCCAGGCGTCGTGCCGCCCGGCAGCGCGATCGTTCCGCCATTGACGCGCAACCGGATAGCAAGCCGGTCCGCCAGCCCGCGCGCTTGCACACGCGCGTCACGCGCGGCGAGCAGCCTCATTCGCACCAGGAGCGGCCATCGCGTTCGAGCAAGCCGAAAGAAGCTGAAGGCCCCCACGTACCGGCATTGTAGGGGAGGGGCGCGCTCTTGGATTGCGCCCAGCCGGATTGAATCTGATCAATCCAACGCCACGCCGCTTCTGCTTCGTCACGACGCACGAACAATGTTGAATTGGAATGGATCGCCTCAAGTAATAGCCGCTCATACGCGATGCGCCGCCGCCCATTGGAATCCTCATCGCTCAGGCTGAGATTCAAAGAAACCGGCTGAAGATTGAATCCGGCTTCCTCAAGCGTCGGGCGCTTATTCATGAGCGAAAGCGAAATGCCTTCTTCCGGCTGTAGCCGAATCGTCAGCCGGTTCGCATCGAGTTGCGATCCTGCGAAGATCGAATGTGGCACGTCGCGAAACTGGATCACGATCTGCGAAGAGCGTTCCGGCATGCGTTTGCCAGTGCGCAGATAGAACGGAACGCCGGCCCATCGCCAATTATCGATATGCGCGCAAACCGCCGCATAAGTTTCGGTGTCGCTCGCGGCGAGGCCGACTTCGCTGGCATAGTCAGGCGCTTCCTGACCGTCGGCGAAGCCTTTGCGATATTGTCCGCGCACCGCGAATTTGCCGATCTCTTTGGCCTCGATCTGCCGCAGCGAACGCAGCACCTTCACTTTTTCATTGCGCACCGCATCGGGATCGAGGCTCGACGGCGGCTCCATTGCGATCAGCGCAAGCAATTGCAGAAGATGGCTCTGCACCATGTCCCGCAGCGCGCCATACTCATCGTAATAGGCGCCGCGTCCTTCGACGCCGACAGTCTCCGAAACGCTGATCTGCACGTGATCGATCGAAACGGCGTTCCACAGCGGCTCGAACAACGTGTTCGCGAAGCGAAGCGCGATGAGATTCTGAACGGTCTCTTTGCCGAGATAATGGTCGATCCGGAAAATCCGGTCCTCGGAGAAAACCGCGCTCAGCGCATCGTTGATCTCAGTACAGCTCGCGAGATCTCGGCCCAGCGGCTTCTCGATAATGATCCGCGAAGGCGGCCCCGAAAGCCCAGCGCCTGCGAGCCCCTCAACGATGCCGGCATAGAGGGCGGGCGAGGTCGAAAGATAGAAAATCTTGTCTGGCGCCTCCCCGCAGAGCGAGGCGAGCTGCGCGAAGGTCGCCTTATCGGTCACGCTACCCGCGCAAAAGCGAAGCCGCCGCGCAAATCGATCCCAAATATCGTGATCGATTTTACCTTTCGCGCGCTGCCTGACGGCCTCTTTCACGAATGTGTGGAACGCCGCGTCTTCGAGCATCGTGCGCGAGTTGCCGATGAAGACGATGCCATCCGGCAACAGGCCGTCTTCCTCGAGGAAATAAAGCGAAGGCCAGAGCATACGCTCGGCAAGATCGCCGGTGGCGCCAAATAGAACGAATGCGCAGTCAGGCATTAAGAGATGAGTCCGGGTGCAAGGTGAGTGCGCCGCGCGCAACGTGCCATGATCCGCTCGGATTGCGAATGAAATTCCGGACTCTCAACCTTCGGAGGATATTCGAAGTTCCCAACGGAAGCGTATAAGTCGAATAATTAGAATTCAAATTCGAATTACTTGTAGTTTCCTTGGTGTCGCTAAAATGAAATCAAGTAAGAGCCGAATGTTTACCTGAGAATCAACCAATCGTTTACGTTGTTGATCGCAAAGCTACTTTGTCTTCGGGGATAAGGGCGCTTCGCGACCATGCGAGTTATCGACCATTTTGCGCTTTCTCTCGGCGGCAAGGCGCGCTTTTTCCAATCGCTCAATCAGAAGGCGTTGCTCGGCGGCGGCGCGGTTTTCGCGCTCGTCGCATTGAGCGGCGCTGCAGGGGTCTGGGCGGCGGTCGAGGCGAGTGACGCTCTTCGGGACAGCCGTCGCGACGCAGACCTTCTCCGCACCCATACACGCGCCGGCATGCTGCACGATGCGTTGCGCAGCGACGTGCTGGCCGCGTTAGTCGCAGCCGAGCCTGCGTCCGGTGTCGACATGACCGATGTGATGGCGGACATGCGCGCGCATGCGGGCGCGCTGCGCGAAAGCGTCGCCAGGGAAGTTTGGCTGGCAAGCCCCGAATTCCAGCCCGCTGTCGCGGAGCTGGAAGCGCCGCTCAGTGCCTATGTGCAATCGGCGGAGGAGATCGTAAACGCCGCCGCGGTTGATCCGGCTGCCGCGCGTACAATGCTGCCGCAATATCTCGCGCATTTTCGCGAGCTTGAGCGCGCGATGGCGCGTGTGTCGGACGACATCTCCGGTGCGGCGGATGTTGACGCCGCGCATGCGACATCTGACGCTCAAACATCAATCTACATTCTGACAGCGCTACTCGTCATCTCGGCGTCCGCGGCGGCGTTTTTGGTATTCGCGTTGCGCCGCCTGATCGTCGAGCCCGTGAACGACGTCGCCAATGCGATGCAGAAACTTGCGGCAGGCGATGACATGATTGATCCGCCGCATATCAATCGCACGGACGAAATCGGCGTGCTAGGCCGCGCGCTTGCGCAGTTCAAATCTGATCAAGTCGAGCGCGCGCGCGTTCAAAAACAGCGGGACGAAGCGCAGCGCGCAGCTGTGCATCAGCGACGCCAGGCGGAGCAAGATGCGCAAGCGCGCAACGAGGAAGTTGTCACCGAATCGTTCGGCGAGGCGCTGAGCAAGCTCGCGGCGGGCGATCTATCATATCGGCTGAAGCGGGAGGTCCCCGCCGCCTATCTCGGCCTGCAAACAGACTTCAACGCCGCGATGGATAAACTGTCTGAGGCGATGGGTGTGATCTCGTCGAATGCATCCGGTATGCGCACCGGCGCGCGCGAGATCAGTCAGGCGGCGGATGATCTGTCGCGCCGAACCGAACAACAAGCTGCAACGCTTGAGGAAACCGCCGCTGCGCTCGATCAAATCACAGCGACGGTCCGCAAGACGGCGGAAGGCGCGGCGCAAGCGAACAATGTCGTCATGGGCGCGCGCGCAGAAGCCGAACGCAGCGGCAAAGTCGTCACAGACGCCGTCGCGGCGATGAGTGAGATTGAGAAGTCAGCCAAGCAGATTTCGCAAATTATCGGTGTCATCGACGAGATTGCATTTCAAACCAATCTTCTCGCGCTCAACGCTGGCGTTGAAGCGGCGCGCGCCGGCGAAGCGGGAAGGGGTTTCGCCGTCGTCGCGCAGGAAGTGCGCGCGCTCGCGCAGCGATCCTCGGGCGCCGCAAAAGAAATCAAAACGCTGATCACCGCGAGCGCCAATCATGTCGAGCGCGGCGTCACGCTTGTCGGGGAAACCGGCGAGGTGCTGACAGGTATCGTTAGAAAAGTTGCCGACATCAGCCACTTGGTCGCGGAAATTTCACTCTCCGCGCAGGAGCAGGCGACGGGCCTCGCTCAGGTCAACACCGCGATCAATCAAATGGATCAGGTGACGCAGCAAAACGCGGCGATGGTCGAAGAAAGCACGGCTGCCAGCCATTCGCTTTCGCAAGAAGCCGAAGCGCTCACGCGGCTCGTCGCACGATTTGAAGGCGGTGAATCGCCGCGTATCGTGCCTGTTGAAATGCGTGCGCCTGCGCCGATTGCGCGGCCCGTTTCGAAATCAGCTCCCGTTGAGAGGGTCACGGCGGCCCGTCCATCGCCGCGCATTACAACTGAACCCCCCGCGATCGCGCGGCCGCGTCTCGCGACGGCGGCGAGTGCGCCTGCATCAAATCAAGTCGCCGTACAGCAGCGCCGCATTGCGAATTTCGCCGCAAGCCAAGCCCGCGACGATTGGGAGGAGTTTTAATGACGACGTTCGTTCTCCCTGAGACGCTCGATCTGCGGGCCGCAAGCGCTCTGAAAGCAGCGCTCGCGGAAAGGCGCGGAAGCGACCTCACGCTCAACGCCGCCGATGTGCAACGGCTTGGCGGCTTGTGCTTGCAGATATTACTCGCGGCTGACGCCGCTTGGCGGCGCGATGGCTTCAAACTGACGATCGAAGCGCCGTCGGAAGCCTTTACCGAAAACGCGAGCCTGATGGCCGCAGTGACCATGCTCACATTTGCAGAGGCTGCATGATGACGACGAAAACGATTCTCACTGTCGATGATTCGCGAATGATGCGCGAAATGCTGCTGATGGTTCTGCAAGGCGCGGGTTTCAACGTCATTCAAGCGGAAGATGGCGTGGAGGGGCTCGGCGCACTCGAGAATGCAAACCCCGACGTTATCATAACAGATATAAATATGCCGCGCCTCGATGGGTTCGGCTTTATCGAAGGCGTCCGAAAGCAAGATCGCCATCGCGCAGTTCCGATTCTCGTCCTTTCCACGGAAGGCGACATCGAAAAGAAAAATCGCGCGCGCGCCGCAGGCGCAACCGGATGGATCGTAAAACCCTTCAACGCCGAAAAGCTCGTTGAAGCCGTGCGGCGCGTTTCGGCTTAGGGGCGCGCAATGGATCAGATGGAGCAGATCAAAACGATCTTCTTTCAGGAATGCGATGAGCTTCTCGCGGACCTGGAAGAGGGCCTGCTCGCGCTTCAGGCCGGGCAAGGCGATAGCGATACGATCAATGCAGTCTTTCGCGCGGTTCACTCGGTGAAGGGCGGTGCGGGCGCGTTCGGTTTCGACCCATTGGTGAAATTCGCGCATGTTTTCGAAACCGCGCTCGACGCAATGCGGTCCGGTTCGCTCGACGCTGAGCCGGAGACAGTGAAGGTGATGCTGCGCGCATCCGATGTGCTTGCCGATCACCTTAGTGCGGCGAAAGGCGAGGGCTCGGTTGACGACGCACGCACAAGCGCCGCCGCGGCAGAGCTGGAAGCGCTGACGGCAGGTCCAACTGCTGAAGGATCTGCCGCGCAAGGCGGCAGCGATGCGGACGAATGGGGATTTCGCCCCGTTCAAATCAATTTGGATATATCCGAAGCGCCAGTTGCGGACGATTGGCGGCTTACCATTCGGCCAACGGCCGCCATGTATGCGAAGGGTAACGACGCCGCACTGATGTTGCGTGAACTTGCGCGCCTCGGCGAAATCGAAGCTGCGCTTGATACGTTTTCACTTCCGGATTTTGACGCATTAGAGCCGGAAATATCCTACCTTGTGTGGACCGTGCGTCTTTCGGGTGAAATCGATGAAGCCGAAATTCGCGACGTATTTGACTTTGTCGGCGATGACTGTCCGATTGAATTGACGCGCGGCGCGCCCGCATTTGGTCCATCGCCCGAACCGGTCGTCGATATCCTGGCATTGATCGCGCAATCTCAGACACCCGTATCAGAAGCGGTCATAAATCCGGCGTCTGGTCCTCAATCGTCCCTCAGCCAAGCCGACGATCCAGCAAAAGAGAACACGAAAAGCGTAGCGCCTGGCGCCACGATCCGCGTCGATCTCGAGCGCGTCGATAAGTTAATCGATCTCGTCGGAGAACTCGTGATCAACCAAGCGATGATTTCGCAGCGCGTTGCGGAATCAGGTCTCGCGCGATCTTCGAACGTCGCTATCGGTCTCGACGAACTCGAGCAATTGACGCGCGAGATCCAAGACAGCGTCATGGCGATCCGCGCGCAGCCCGTGAAATCCGTGTTTCAGCGCATGCCGCGCCTCGTACGCGAAATTGCGGCCAGCACCGGTAAGCAGGTGCGGCTGGTCACAGAGGGCGAAGGTACGGAAGTAGATAAGACCGTGATCGAGCGACTCTCCGATCCGATCACGCACATGCTTCGTAACGCTATCGATCACGGTCTGGAATCTCCGGACGAGCGCATCGCAGCGGGTAAATCGGCGGAAGGCACGGTGCGTCTTGCCGCGCTTCATCGGTCTGGCCGCATCGTCATCGAAGTGTCGGACGATGGTAAGGGCATCAATCGGAAGCGTGTCCGTGAAACGGCGGTCAATAAAGGTCTGATTTCGCCGGATGCAAATCTAACTGACGAGGAAATTGATAATCTTATTTTCTTGCCGGGTTTTTCGACGGCTGCGGCGATCTCGAACATTTCTGGCCGCGGCGTCGGCATGGATGTCGTTAAGCGTTCGATCCAAGGGCTTGGCGGGCGTATTTCAATCAGCTCGCAGCCTGGCCAAGGGTCGTGCTTCACGCTGTCTCTGCCGCTGACGCTTGCCGTTCTCGACGGCATGGTCGTTACGGCCGGCAATCACACACTGGTCGCGCCGCTCACGGCGATCGTCGAAACCTTACAGCCGCGCGCTGAAGATATTCGTCCGCTGGGCCCGCGTGGTTATGTGCTCGCAGTGCGCGGCGCACATGTGCCGATCATAGACATCGGTGTCGCACTCGGCTGGCGTGAAAACCCCATCAATCCCGCTGAATCCGTGATCCTGCTTGTCGAAAGCGAAGTAGGCGGACGCGCAGCTCTAGTTGTCGATGCGATCCAGGGCCAACGGCAAGTCGTCATCAAAAGCCTTGAGCTGAATTATCAGCGTGTCGATGCGATCGCGGCTGCAACCATTCTTGGCGATGGCCGGGTCGCACTTATTCTCGATGTAGATGCCGTAATCGCCTTGCCATATCGGGACCCAATAGCATTTCCGCCTCTAGCCCAAGCGAGTTAGGAAGATGGATCAGCAACACCAAAACGCACACGATGAGTTCGAGCTCATCTCGTTTCGCATCGACTCACAAGAGTTCTGCGTCGACATCATGGATGTTCGCGAAATACGCGGATGGACGGCGGCGACGCCATTGCCGCGTTCTCCCGATTTCATCCGCGGCGTGATCAATCTGCGCGGCGCCGTTTTGCCGATCGTTGATCTGTCTGCGAGATTGGGACTGGGCGCGACGGAGCCTTCCGAAAGAAGCGTCATTATCGTTGTGCGCATCGGCGCCCGGCTCGTCGGCCTTCTCGTCGATGCTGTGAGCGATATTCTGCAAACGTCGAGAAGCGCGGTGCAGCCAGCCCCCGATGTGTCGTGCAGCGCTGTGAAGACC
>JBEVOS010000091.1:0-4297 GCA_040507435.1 Caulobacterales bacterium
GCTTTTTTATGCCCGCACATCGTTTCCACTTCGCAATGCAGTTGGCTAAAGTCCGCTCAAGATATGGGAGTGAAATGTGCGGATGAAATGGACGCCCGCCTTGCTGGCGATGCTGTTGCTTGCGGCCTGCGCCGCGCCGTCCTTCATCACCGGAATTCTATCGCCCCTATCTGCGTTACGCGCGCCAGACGGCCGTCCGGTCGTCACAACCCGCCAAGGCCCCGTGCAGGGCGTTACGCAAGACGCAATCGCATCCTTCCAGGGCATTCGCTACGCAGCCGCGCCGGCTGGCGATATGCGATGGCGCGCGCCTCAGCCTGCACCAGCACATCGCGAAATCGCACCCGCTGATAAACCCGGGGCGATTTGTATGCAGACATATGACGGGCAAGACGCTGGAATTGGCCCGCTGCCGATGAGCGAGGACTGCCTCACGCTCAACATCTGGACCCGCGACGATGTGCAAACGCTGCAGCCCGTCATGGTGTGGATCCACGGCGGAGCGTTCGCAACGGGCTCCGGGACTGGCCGTCTCTATGACGGCGCAGCGCTCGCGCGGCGCGGCGTTGTCGTCGTTACGCTCAATTACCGTCTTGGCCGCCTCGGCTTCTTTGCGCATCCAGCGCTGACACGCGAAGCTGGATCGAGCGCCACCGCAAATTTCGGCCTGATGGATCAGATCGCCGCGCTCGAATGGGTGCGCGACAACATCGCTGCGTTTGGCGGCGATCCGCAGAACGTCACTGTGTTCGGGCAGGACGCAGGCGGCATGTCGATCTTGCGTTTGATGACGATCGGGGAAGCGCGCGGCCTGTTTCAGAAGGCGATCGTGCAATCCGGCGCAGGCCTCGAGGCGAACGTCCGGCTCGATACGCAAAGCGCCAATGGCTTCTCATCCGCGGAGGATATGGGACGCGCATTTGCGGCGCGCATGGGCGTTCCCGGCGATGACCTCGTAGCGCTTCGTGCTTTGCCGGCGGATCGCATCGTGGCTGAAGCTTATCCGGCGCTCTACCAAGGCGGCGGTCCTATCATCGACGGCCGCTTATTGCGCAGCGATGTCGCCGAGCAATTTCGCGGCGGCGCCGCGCAGAATATCCCTATGATCGTCGGCGCGAACTCACTTGAGATTCCCATTTCCGATGGCGAATTCGATACGCAACTGCAAGCCTATCTCAACCTGCCGCCGGCAGCGCAGGCCGCGCTGCGCGAGCCTTACGCAGACGACGCCGCTTTCCGCCAGCGCGTGATGAGCGATGTGATCTTCTCCGCGCCTGCACGCCAGACAGCCATCTGGCGCGCACGCAGCGACGCGCCCGTCTATCTCTACCGCTTCGGCGTCGTCTCACAATTTGCCCGGTGGAAGCTGACTGGCGGCGCGCCGCACAACTCAGACCGCCAATACGTCTTCGGCAATTTGCGCGCATCGGCATGGCCAACAGCGCAGAACGATAACGATCGCAGCGCAGAGATGATGACCTATTGGGTCCAGTTTGCCCGCACCGGCGATCCAAACACCCAAGACCTGCCTAATTGGCCCCGCTACGCGCAATCCAGCGATGTGCTCATGGAATTCGCCAATAATGGCCCAATCACACATACGACGCCGGACGCGGCAGTGCTCGATCGTGCAACAGAAGTGCGCCTCGCAGGGAGGTGAAGCTGCTTAGCTCATCGTGCCGGGGATTTCGCCGGCCGCACGCGCGGCGCGGGCGCAGGCTCTTCCTCGAACATCGGGTTCGGATCGAAATGCCCGGCAAACGGCGCATCCTGGAGATAATCCGCCAAGCGCGCATTGAGCGCCTTCTCGCCGCTGACTGCGATGATCTGCCGGTTCTTCGGCATTTTGCGCAGCATGTCCGCGTCGAGATCGCCGATCAGCTCCGCGCTCTCCTTCGCCATCAGATGATTGGCGACCCCGAACATCTGGAACACGCCCGCATTGTTGAAAATAGTGCGCCAGTCGTTCGGATAGAGCCGCTGCAGCTGGCTCAGATCCTGGAAGAATGGCCACACCTGCAAGCCATAGCCGCGCAGCAGCGTCATCGATTGGCGGAGCGGACCGAACTCACCGAGCTGAGCGCATTCATCCAGCATGAAGAGCGTCGAACGTTTCGGGCGGCGCTTGCGGCCCATCACCGTCAACATCAGCGCGCCGACCCACAACCGCAGTAACGCGCCATGGCTTTCCAATTTATCCGGCGGAATGACGATGTAGATCGTCATTGGATCGCCGCGCCGCACCGCATCGAGATCAATCGAAGACCGCGACAACGAACGCAGCGCCGAATCCGAGTTCACGACCTTCAAATAACTTTGCGCCGTCGAAAGAATGCCGGAGCGCGTCTGCTCGGTGATCGGCAGGAAACTAGAAATATTCTGCTTCGACAGCCGGTTCAGATGCTCATGCGTCTCCAGCAGCGCGGCGAGATTATAAACCGCGTCATCGCTCATCAGAATTTCGCGCACTTTGCCGAAATGCCGTTCGCCCTGACCGCCCGTTTCCGCGACAGCAGCAATAACGCCGCTCATCAGCGAGCGGCCCCAATTGTCCCAGAAGGGCTCTTTGTGGAAACCAGCATCGCCCGCCAGCAGCGAGGCGAGCATTTCGCTATCCGCATCGAGAAGGGCGCCCGGCCGGTCGAAAAGATCGAACGGATTGAGGCTGTCGGTGCGGCGCGAAATTTGGCCGAACGGATCGAGCAGGCGCACTTCTTGGCCCATCTCGCGGCGGCGGCGGTTTGTCGTGTGCCAGGTCTCGCCCTTTGGATCGATCACAATGACCGATCCTTCGAACCGCAAAAGGTTGGGAATAATTACGCCCCGCCCTTTACCCGCGCCGGTCGGTGCGATCGTCACAAGGTGACGGTCCTCACCATAAAGAATTGGAATCTCTTCAGAATCTTCACGCTGCGCAGCGGCAGGCGTCGAAAATCCGATCGGCGCGCGGGCGGCCTCGCCTGCCTTCCAGCCAAGCAGCAACTCATAAGAGGAAATGTCTTCAACAGGCCCAGCCGGCAGCAAAGGCAACGGCGCGCGGGCGGCGGAAGCCGCTTTTTTCTTGGGCGCCGGGGTCCTTGTCCGAGCCATCTAACCGCGCCTCCTGTCCGCGCCTCAATAAGGCGCGCCGCGACTCACATTCTAGCCTCTGTCCAGGGCCCAAGCCGCGCCCGTTTTGCGGCGCATGCGCCTCAAACGTTAACGGAGTTGGCAAGCAGCCCCAGCCCTCAGCCGGTCCCCTACACAAGCAGATTTGGCCGCCCGCGCAATGGGCGGCGCGCAGGCAAGTAAGAACCCCCTCAGCCGCTCGCGGCGTCCGGGAAAACTTGCGCCAGATGGCCGCATCAGCCGCCCAAATAACGTGCTGACGGCGCTGGATTTTCCCTATTCTGACGCGGCCTGCGGCGCATGCGCGGGTGGCGCCAGCCGGTTGAGGAAAGGGCTCGCGGCGGCAAGCAGCACGCCCAAGCCCACCGCCGCCCAGCCAATCTGCTGGAAGACAGTCACATAGGTCGCCAGCGCGGCTTGAGGATCAAGCACCTGGCCGCCCACAGTATCGGCGGCCGTGGCCTTCGCGATCTGCGCGCCGATGGCCTGCGCTGCGGAAGACGAGAGAAACCACGTCGCCATGATCGTCGAAACCACAGCTGCCGGCGCAAGCTTCGTCATCGCGGAGAGACCGACGGGCGATAGGAACATCTCGCCCGTCGTGTGTAGCAAATAGAGCAGCACAAGGAAGATGAGCGGCACTTTCGCAGACTCATCCGCGTAAGCTGCGCCCCAAACCAAAACCAAAAATCCCGCGCCGACCTGCACAAGTGCGAGCGCGAATTTCGCCGCATCGCCGGGATCGCGCCTGTTCTTTTCGATCCACGCCCACATCGCCGCGAAGATAGGCGCGAACAACAGGATAAAGCCCGCGTTGAAGCTCTGCGTTTGGCCGGACGTGATCGTGAAGAAGCCATTCGACGGCATTTGCGTGTTGCGCTCGGCGAATTGATTGAGCGCGCTGCCGGCGAGTTCGAACAACGTCCAGAACAGGACTGAAGCCGCAATCAAAATAAGCGCGAGAATGATCCGCTGCGCTTCCTTCCTCGTGCAGGATCGGATCATATAAATCACGAAATAGATGAGCACTGCGATCGCGCAGATAAGCAAAAGCCAATTCACCACCGGTTCGCGCTGCACCAGCCACCAAACCGGAAATACCGCGACGACGCCAAGCAAATAAATCAGCCACTCGCGGCTGATCGGCCCCAACAGTGGACGCTTCAACAATTCCGGATGCGGCGGCTCG
>JBEVOS010000129.1:0-3006 GCA_040507435.1 Caulobacterales bacterium
GCAACGGCGCGAGTCTTCGCGCCGTTAAGACTTGAGAAAAGCTTGCGACTCCGGCGCCACGGTCTTGCGCCTCGTCTTTTTCATCGCAGCCAAAACCCGAATCTTCACCCCTCGTTTACCTGGAGACGCAAAAGTCCGGTTCGTTCGCTCAACCGGACAGCGCCTCGATTCATGACTCACGACGCTTACACGCACGAGGGGCGCATTCCCCACCAAGGCACCGCCAGCCAAGCTGCGCGCACGGCGCTGAAACGCGCCGCGCTGTCCTTGTCGGCCGGAATCGTCGGCGCCTACGGCCTCGGCGCCGTCATCACCTATTCGCCGGAAGATCCGAGCTTCAACGTCGCCACCGATGGACCGACGCACAACATTTTCGGCGGCCCGGGCGCCGCCTTCGCCGATCTCGCGATCCAAACCCTTGGCGCGGGCGCGCCGCTCGCGATGGGCGCGCTGTTCGCAGCGGGGGCGATGCGCGTCTACCGCCGCCGCCTCGCCAATCCGATTGATCGCGGCAAGCTGATGGGCGGCGTCGCCGGCATATCGCTCTTGTCCGCTGCAGCTTCCACCATTCCAACGCCGGAAGGCTGGCCCCTCGCGGCGGGCTTTGGCGGCGTGATGGGCGATACGCTGGGCGGCGTCGTCAACGCGATGCTTTCCGCGCCGGGCCTGCCGTTTCCACACGTGCTGGCGGGCCTTGTGTGCGCAGCGGGCGGCGTTCTCGCCTGCGGCTGGGCCTTCACTGTAAAAGCCAAGCATGTCGCCGCCGCCGGACGCGTAGCAGCCCATGCAAGCGGTGCAGCGACGCGCGCGATCACCTACGTCGCGCAGAAAAACCGCCAGGACGAACCCGATTCGTGGAATCTGCCCCGCAAGCCGCTGGAGCATCAGCGCAACGCCGCGCAGCAACAGCCGCAAGCGCGCCAGCGCCAAGCAGAACCGCTGCCTCAGGCACAGCAAGCGGATTTCGACCGCCCGTCGCGCCCGATTCCGCAAGCCATGTACGCCGCGCCCGAACCCGCCGCGGAACCAGCGCCGCGCCGCCAGCAACGCCAGGCGCCGCCGCAAAACACCAAGCCCGCGCAGCAGACCGCCTATTCGTTCGGCCGCCCCTTCGAATTGCCCGGCGGCGCATTGCTCGCGGCAGCCAAGCCGCGCACGACCCAAGCCGACGCGAACACGCTGCACGAAATGTCCCGCCAGCTCGAAACCGTGTTGCAGGATTTCGGCGTGCAGGGCGAAATCATTTCCGCGCGCCCGGGCCCTGTCGTCACGCTGTTCGAATTCGAACCCGCGGCGGGCGTAAAATCATCGCGCGTGATCGGCCTCGCCGACGACATCGCGCGTTCCATGAGCGCGAACGCAGCGCGCGTCGCCGTTATTCCTGGCCGCAACGCCATCGGCATCGAATTGCCGAACATGCGCCGCGAAACCGTTTATCTGCGCACTTTGTTGGGCTCGAACGCGTTTCTCGGCACGCAAGGCCGTTTGCCGCTTGCGCTCGGCGAAACCATCGAAGGCGATCCCTACGCCGCCGATCTGTCGCGCATGCCGCACTTGCTGATCGCGGGCACGACCGGCTCGGGCAAATCCGTCGGCATCAACGCGATGATCTTGTCGCTGCTCTACCGGCATCCGCCGGAAGATTGCCGCTTCATCATGATCGATCCGAAAATGTTGGAGCTTTCGGTCTACGAAGGCATTCCGCATCTTCTCTCGCCGGTCGTGACCGATCCGAAGAAAGCCGTCGTCGCGCTCAAATGGACCGTGCGCGAGATGGAGGATCGCTATCGCCGCATGTCGAAACTCGGCGTGCGCAATATCGATGGCTACAATGAGCGCGTGAGAGACGCGCTCGCCAAGGGCGAACGACTCGAACGCACGGTTCACGCGGGCTTCGATCCCACGAGCGGCGAACCGATCTACGAAACGCGTGAGCTTCCGCTCGAACCCATGCCGTACATCGTCGTCGTGATTGACGAAATGGCCGATCTCATGATCGTCGCCGGCAAGGAAATCGAAGCGGCCGTGCAGCGTCTCGCGCAAATGGCGCGCGCCGCCGGCATTCACTTGATCATGGCGACGCAACGCCCATCGGTCGATGTCATCACCGGCACGATCAAAGCGAACTTCCCGACGCGGATTTCGTATCAAGTCACGTCGAAGATCGACAGCCGCACCATTCTTGGCGAGCAAGGCGCCGAACAACTCCTTGGCCAAGGCGATTTGCTGTTCATGGAAGGCGGCGGCCGCGTTCGCCGCCTGCACGGCCCGTTCGTGACGGATGCGGAAGTTGAACGCGTCGTTGAGATGCTGAAAGCGCAAGGTTCGCCGCAATATCTCAGCCAGATCACGGAAGAAGAGCAGCCGCAAAGCGATTACGACGAGCCGGAATTGTTCGGCGATGGCGAAGGCGGCGGCGACGATCTCATGTCGCGCGCGATCGAAATCGTGCGCCGCGATCGCAAAGCCTCGACCTCCTACCTGCAGCGCCGTTTGCAGATCGGCTACAATCGCGCCGCAACTTTGGTGGAGCGCCTCGAAAAAGAAGGCGTCATCTCAACCGCGAATGCCGCGGGTAAGCGCGAAATCCTGATTGGGCAGGGCGTGGAGGATTAGGGGCAAGGTCGTCACCCTAGCGTCAACCGCTCAACCTCGTTAAGGTGCAACGGGGTCGGTTAATGTCACAGCACGACGAACAAACGCCGCGCAGATCAATATTGCCTTGGGCTGCGCTCGCAACTTTGATTGCGGCGGTCATCGTCATCGCAACCGCACCGTTAATTTCAGCGTTACTTTTAGATCCGGCATTTTGTCGGCGATTTAGCGACGACGCGACGCTCTTTGAGGGCATCGTTGCTTTAACGGCTCCGATCATTTTCGCTCTCGCAACGTGGATCGCCTTTTATATTTTTGTTTTCAAGTCACGCGGGTCGATTTGGAAAAGCTTGCTCGCTCTGCCGATCATGATTTTTTCTACAGTCGTAATCGGCGTGATTGCGCATCTCT
>JBEVOS010000149.1:0-14947 GCA_040507435.1 Caulobacterales bacterium
GCAAAACAATTGTCGAAGGCGCCGCGTCTGCCCGTGGCGCTTGGGCGCGCGCGTTACGCTGCTGCGCAAGGCGCGCGCGTCGCGTGGTATATGGGCCAATATTATCTCGCGCGCGGACTATCGACGCCCGTAAATCGCCCGGGCGAACCGGAATATAAACCTGCGAACCCGCCAGGGAATGCGAACCGTATCTGGGAGGCGTTTCTTGAGCTCTTCGCAAAAGACCGCGCCAATATCGAAGCAGGCCTCTATGCCGCCCCAGGCGAAGTAAACGTCACACGTGCGCTGAGCGCACTGACGAATAGCGCGAAATTCTTTTCCGATCTGCCGGATGTGGATGCGCGCCGCATTGCGCGCCGCGGTGTTGAAGTGCGTGAAAGCAATGCGCCGCGCGGCCGCTACCCCACCTACTATCTGCAGAACTTCCACTATCAGACCGGCGGCTGGCTCACGAAGGAGAGCGAGGCGATCTACGATACGCAGGTGGAGGTGCTGTTCGGCGGCGCCGCGGCTGCAATGCGCCGTATCGCGCTCGGCTCGCTTCTGCGCGGGCTCAAAGGACGCGACCAGCGTAAATCCGCGCATCTAGATATCGGCTGTGGCAACGGTCTTTTCCTGAAAAGCATTCTGGAAGCGCGCCCGAAATTGCACGCAACGGGGCTCGATCTTTCACCGATCTACGTAAATGCCGCGCGCGAACGGCTTTCTCCTTGGCCGCAGGCTGACGTTGTGACCGGCGCTGCGGAATCTGCGCCATTCGCGGATGCAAGTTTCGAGAGCGCATCGGCAATCTATCTGTTTCACGAATTGCCGCCGCGCGTCCGCCGCGACGTCGCGCGTGAATTGGCGCGGCTTGTGAAGCCGGGCGGCGTCTTTGTTCTCGGCGATTCCGTGCAATGGGATGACCTGCCGGACTTCAACCAGATGCTGGAATATTTCCCGCACGGATTTCACGAGCCGTATTTCGCATCCTACGCGGATGAAGATTTGGAAGCGCTCTTCCTCGAAGCTGGTTTCGCTTTGGAAGAAACCGAGCTCGCATTTTTGACTAAGGTGATGCGCTTCCGGCGCGTTTAAGTTTCGAGCGTAAAGCCGATCTTCATCGAGACCTGCCAATGCCGCACGCGGCCATTCTCGATCGCGCCGCGAATATCTTTCACTTCAACCCAACTTAAATTTCGTACGGTCTCACTCGCGCGTGAGATCGCATTATTGACGGCGTCTTCGATGCCTGTCGAAGACGAGCCGGTGAGTTCAAGCATTTTGTAGACATGATCGGACATGGCGTTTCTCCGCCGCGCCATCGTTCGCGCCATGCGGCGCGGTCTGCCTTTCGTCCGCCTTTGCGGTGATCTTGTCAAGAAAATCAGCGTCGCCAATGGCGTAAGCCTCCGGCTAAAATGTAACGAAAAGGAGAGCGCCATGCGCGTTGTTTGAATGCTGGTTGGCGTCCGCCGCATAACGCGCCTCGGATGAAGCCGTCATGCAAGAGTTCGAACGGGCGCGCGCGAACTTCGTACCGGTGAAGCCAAGTTAATAGAGCCGACAAACTTTATTCGGTGGCCTCATCGCGATAGCGGAATTTGGGCTAGTCGCAGCTGCGATGAGCCAGAGGCATTTGAGCCTTGGCAACCGCCTGCCCCTAAAACTCCCTAAATTTTCTACCGCCCCGTCTGCCCCCGATGCCGCAGCTTATGATCCGCGAGCACGCACGCCATCATCGCTTCACCGACGGGCGCGGCGCGAATGCCGACACACGGATCATGGCGCCCGGTTGTGCGGACATCGTCTTCGCTTCCATCCGCGCGCACGCTTTGGCGCGGCGTCAGAATGGAGGAGGTGGGCTTCACCGCGAAGCGCACGATCACATCTTGCCCCGTTGAAATGCCGCCGAGCACGCCGCCCGCTTGATTGGAAAGAAAGCGCGGCGCGCCATGGCCCGCGCGCATTTCGTCGGCATTCTCTTCGCCGCTCAATTCCGCTGCGCCAAAGCCGGCGCCGATCTCGACGCCCTTGACCGCATTGATGCTCATCATCGCGGCGGCGAGATCGCCGTCGAGCTTGCTGTAAATTGGCGCGCCCCAGCCAGCGGGCACGCCGCTCGCTTGCACTTCGATCACCGCGCCAACGGACGATCCCGCTTTGCGCGTTGCGTCGAGCAATTCTTCCCAGCGTGCAGCAGCTTTTGCGTCAGGGCACCAGAACGGATTTTTCTCTGTCTCGCTCCAATCCCACGCGGTGCGATCGATTTTGTCTTTGCCAATCTGCACGAGCGCTGCACGGATCAAAATTTGATCACCCAGCACTTTGCGCGCAACGCCGCCCGCCGCGACGCGCGCCGCCGTTTCGCGCGCGGAGGAGCGCCCGCCGCCGCGATAATCCCGCACGCCATATTTAGCGTCATACGCATAATCGGCATGACCTGGGCGATAGAGATCGCGGATGTCCGCGTAATCCTTTGAGCGTTGATCGACATTCTCGATCAAAAGCTGGATCGGCGTGCCGGTCGTGATCTGCCCACCGGTCCGATCGTCTTCGAACACGCCGGAGAGGATTTTGACCGCGTCCGGCTCCTGCCGCTGGGTGACGAACCTGCTCGTGCCCGGGCGGCGCTTGTCGAGCCAACCTTGGAGATCGGCTTCGGTCAGCGTGAGGCCAGGCGGGCAGCCGTCGACCACGCAGCCGATCGCCGGCCCGTGGCTTTCGCCCCAGGTGGTGACGCGGAAAAGATGGCCGAACGTGTTATGTGACATCGCGTGCGAACGGTTGCCTGATCCGGCCGCTTTGCGCAACGAAGGCGATTAATGACGGACATCATCCCCCCATCGCCGGACTATGCCGGCGCTAAGCCCGAGCCGGACGACCCGGTCTTTTTCGCGCGCCAGAATCCGATCGCGCTATTCGAGGAATGGCTGACGGATGCGCGCGCTAAAGAGCCGAACGATCCCAACGCCATGACGCTGGCGACGGTGGATGCGTCGGGCGCGCCCGATGCCCGCATGGTGCTGCTGAAGGATGTCGATCCGCGCGGCTTCACCTTCTACTCGAACGAGGGCAGCGCGAAGGGCGGCGAACTTGCCGCAAATGCAAACGCCGCGCTTGTGTTTCACTGGAAAAGCCTGCGCCGTCAGGTGCGCGTGCGCGGCGCCGTCGAAGCTGTAAGCGCGGAGGAGGCCGACGCTTATTTCGCCACCCGCGCCCGCGACGCGCAAATCGGCGCTTGGGCGTCCGAGCAATCGCGCGCGATGGAGGGCCGCTTCGCGCTCGAAAAGCGGATCGCGGAATACGCGCTCAAATTCGGAATCGGCAAAATACCAAGGCCGCCCTTTTGGTGCGGCTGGCGCGTCGTTCCGGTGGAAATCGAATTCTGGCGCGACCGGCCATTTCGGCTGCACGACCGGTTGCAGTTTCAACGCGCCGCCGCCCGCGCGCCTTGGACAACGCGCCGCCTCTATCCGTGAAATGTTTTAACGCGGCAGACTCATTCCTTAACCGAAAATTCAATCCCATTGCCGAAAAGTTCGCCCTCTGTTGGGGGAGATGAGAATGGCGGGTTTGAAGGGCGCATTAGCGGCGCTCATCCTTTTGGGAACTCCGCGTGGCGGCGATCTCCCGCCAAAGACGCAAACCGTCCAGCCCGAACCTTGCCCGACGGCGCTGCTCGATCGCTACACGATTGCGCCGGAACGCGCCGCGATGATCCTCTCGCTGTGGGCGGCAGGTGGGCGCTGCACGGTCACCTCAGCTGCCGCGGTCCAGGCCGAGCAAGCTGCGATGCGCGCTGAATATGTCGAGCCGGAAGCGCCGCAGCCGCTCGCGGGCGTCGATGCGCTGCGGGCGCGCTTAACGGCGGCAGGCTATGTCTTTGATCAGAAACCTGCTCTCGCGCCGCGCACTTTGCATCTTGTACGTGAGCGCGCCGCCGCCTGACATTGCCGGAACGGCGCCGAACTCCTAAGCATTGCTCCCTAAACATTGCTCGATGTGCGGCGGCGTGAATGCCCGCGCAAAGCTTATGAGGAGGCGCGGCCTATGTTGGGCTTGATGCAGGATTGGCCGCTAACGCTCGACCGCATATTCGACCACGCCAAGATCAATTATCCGAACCGCGAAATCGTCACGCGGAGCGTTGAAGGGCCAATCGTCCGCACGACCTACGCGCAGGCCTACGATCGCGCCAAGCAAGTCTCGAACGCGCTGAAAGATAGCGGCATCGTGTTGAGCGATCGCATCGCGACGCTCGCGTGGAATTCGGCGCGCCATCTTGAGATATGGTACGGCGCTATGGGCGTTGGCGCAGTGGTGCACACCGTCAATCCGCGCTTGTTCCCGGAGCAAATCGCATGGCTCCTCGATCACGCGGAAGACAAAATCCTTTTCCTCGATCTCACCTTCGTGCCGATGATCGAAGAGATCGCGCCGAAGTTAAAAACCGTCCGCAGTTTTGTGATCCTGACGGACGAAGCCAACATGCCCGCGACGAGCCTCCCAAACGCGGTTGCGTATGAAGATTTCATCGCGGGTAAATCCATCGCCGTAAAATGGGGCGGCTTTGACGAGAACACCGCTGCCGGCCTTTGCTACACGTCCGGCACAACGGGCAATCCGAAAGGCGTGCTTTACTCACACCGCTCCAATCTACTGCACGCGCTTGGCGCCAATCAGGGCGATGCGTTTGGGCTGCGATCGCGCGATGTCGTTTTGCCGCTTGTTCCTATGTTTCACGCCAATGCTTGGGCGCTCGCGTTTATCGCGCCGATGGCGGGCGCGAAGCTCGTCATGCCCGGCGCGAAACTCGATGGGCCAAGCGTATGCGAATTGCTTGAAACGGAAGGCGTCACACTCAGCGCTGCCGTACCGACCGTTTGGCTCGGTTTGTTGAATTATCTTCGCGAGTCTGGCCGCAAGCTGAGCACGCTGAAGCGGATCGTGAATGGCGGCGCCGCGTTGCCGGAGCTCGTGCTGCGCACCCTTGAAGAAGAATACGGTGTCGAGGTCATCCATGCGTGGGGCATGACGGAGATGAGCCCGATGGGCACGCTCTGCACGATGGGGCCCGAGGAAGAAAAACTCAGCCATGAAGAGCAGATTGCGATTAAACTCCGGCAGGGCCGTACGCCGTTCACGATTGAAATGAAGGTGGTGAACGACGCAGGCGAAACCCTGCCGCGCGATGGCGTAAGCACTGGGCGTTTGCTCGTTGCGGGCCCGGCCGTGGCGAAGGCTTACTTCAAGAATGAAGGCGCGCGCAGAGAAGATGGCTTGGCGCTCGAAACTTGCGGGTTCTTCGATACCGGCGACATCGCAAACATCAATGCCGCTGGATATATGCAGATCACGGACCGTGCGAAGGATGTCATCAAATCCGGCGGTGAATTCATCTCATCGATCGACATCGAAAACATCGCCGTGGGTGCAGAGGGCGTCGCCGTCGCTGCCGTCATCGGAATGCCGCATCCGAAATGGGATGAGCGTCCGCTTCTGATCGTGGAAGCAAAACCCGGCGCAAATCCAACCAAAGATGAAATCCTCGCTTATTTAAACGGCAAGATCGTCAAATGGTGGACGCCGGACGATGTCCAGTTCGTAGAAAAAATCCCGCTTGGCGCCACAGGCAAGCTCAACAAGCTTGCGCTGCGCGAAATGTTCAAAGGCTATAAATTGCCGACTGCATAGCGCTTATGCGATGCGGTAATTGCTTTGCATGTCTGGAGCGCCGTCCGTTTTCAAAACACCAGCGCCAACAAGCCGGATCGCATGCGCGAGCACAGATTGCGCGGCCGCCGGGTGAAGACGCGGATCAACATCAGCATACATCGCGCCGATCATATCTTTGATTTGCGTGTGGCCCGCGCGGACCTGCGTAAGAATTTGATCCTCCCGCGCCAAGCGATGCGCTCTGTACGCATCGATAAAAGGCGCAGGCTCGCGAATTGGAGGCCCATGTGTCGGCCACAGCGTCGTGAAACCGCGTTTGCGGATTTTAGTGAGGCTATCGAGATACGCGGCCATATCGCCATCTGGCGGCGTCACCACCGTTGTCGACCAGCCCATAATATGATCGCCGGTAAAGCACGCGTTTTCTTCATGCAGCGCGTAGCTCACGTGATTGGAGGTATGCCCCGGCGTAAAAATCGCTTCGATTGACCAGCCTGGACCGTGAAGAACATCGCCGTCCTTCAAACCGATATCGAACGCAAAACCGGAATCGGCCTCGGCATCCATCAGCACTTCGGCCTTACCGCTCTTTGTCGGCGCTGGATTTGCGTACACCATTGCGCCCGTCGCGCGCGCCAGTGGCGCCGCAGCCGGGCTGTGATCCAAATGCGCGTGAGTCAAAAAGATATGCGTGAGCTTATCGCCGCCAAGCGCCCGCATGAGCGCATCTTGCCATTCCGGCATATCGGGGCCGGGATCGATCATCGCGACCTCGCCCTTACCGATGATGTAGACCCCAGTGCCGTGAAACGTGAATGGGCTCGGGTTTTTCGCGATCACGCGCCGGATAAGCGGGCTAACCTGTTGAACCTCGCCATATGCGAAATCCATCTCACGAACGAACGGAATAACAACGGACATCAAGTCTTTCCAACATAAGCGCGGAACGCGATAGCGATCATACGCATGGCTTCGATCTTCGGTTTCAATGGCAGGCCAATTGGCGGCCCCATGTCTGTTTTATTGGCGTCAACAATGTAGATGCGCCCATCGGTGCGGTCACGCAGCACGTCCAGGCCGCCAAATTCTAGCCCAATCCGCGCACAGAATTTTGAAATGAGTGCAATTTCATCCTCGGTAAATTTATCCTCAACCCGCGCGTAGGCGACCTCCGTATTCATATTCGCGAAGCGCGTATCGGCGGGGCGGCGCTTAAGAAAAATGCACATCGGCCTGCCGCCAACGGTGACCGTACGCAAATCCTCAACGAGGTCGCGCCCTTGCATCCGATTATCGATCAAGCGCTGGTAGACGAAGCCCGGTGCGGGATCGCGAGGGCAGGCGACGATCCGCCCGTCATGAGCGCCGTTAAGCTCGCATTTCTCCACAAGTGTCCCGTGGTAGGCGCGCGGGTCGGCTGCAAGCGAATAGCCGAACACGTCCTCGAACGCGGATGCGATGTGCGATTTCGAAACGTCGCGGCATCGAAAATTGACGTAAACACTATCGTCTCGCGCGGTGGGCGCTGAAACGTCGCTGTAAGTCGCATCCTCAAACTGCATCACGACATCGGCGCGGCCCGCATCGGTTACGATCCGCGCGCCCGCAATCTTGGCGAGCGCCCAGGCCATATACCAAGGCCGCGCCTTGTCGGGCGCAAAATGGATGGTGAAGGCCGGCCCTGGCGCGCGTGCAGTGAAATGAAGTGTCGCGAAATAGTGCATCCAGCGCAGCAGCGAGAGCACGTTTGAAAGCGAATAATCCGCCCGCCAGCCGGTTTTTTTGACGAGCAGCCCGTCCCGCTCGAAGGCAAAATCGTTAAACCAGTTAAGCCCGCGCGGCGGCGGGCCAGGTTGGCCAAAAGCGGGGGATTGGCGGGCGTTCGCGGCCATCGCTTGGTCGTGCACGCCACTCTCCTATCCGCTGCGCTTAACCATAATGCCGAGCGCCTGCATTGCGAACCGGCTTACCGGCCCGCCGCTTGCTTGTGTCCCAAACGTTATGGCGGCGGTCCAATCCATTGTCTTGTTCGTGCTGGAGCGCATCCGCTGCGCAATGCTCGCGCTTGCTGCCATCATTGTGCTCAAGGTTGTGGTGTTCTCATACATTGCGCCGATGACATCCCAGCCCGCGCAATCACCCACCGCAGAGGCCCATATTCCGGTATACGCGGGCCGCTGAGCCTTGGTTTCCTAGCCCGCCGCTAAATTCACCAAAGTCTGCTTGTGCGGCCCAAGATCGTATCCCGCTGCTGCGGCAAGTGCGATTAGCTCGTCTGGCGTTTTGAGCTTCCCCTTGGCCTGCGCGAACGCCCAAACCGTGATCGAGCGCGTTCCCGAACGGCAAAACGCTAAGGTTCGCTCCGCTTCTTCGAGCAATGTCGCTGTCGCCTCGACCATGTCTGCCGGCGGGGCGCCCGCGAACGGCAGCGTATAATATTCGAGCCCGGCATCCGCCGCCGCCTTGGCGGCATCGCGGGACGTCATCTGCCCGGGCGCTTCACCATCGGGGCGGTTGTTGATGATTCGCTTGAAGCCTTCCTGCGCCGCGCGCGCGATGTCCTCTTTCGTGATTTGAGGGGCGACGGCGAAGTCAGGCGTAACGGCGATGAAGTCAGTCATGGGCGGCAAGTTGACACGAACTTAGCGAGACGCAAGGTGTCGATTCCGTAAGGACCTAGATGCTCGCTCAGATCGCCCGACGCCTCATCATCGCGGTTCCCACGCTACTCGCGATCATCGCCGCGGCTTTTTTCCTCATGCACTCGGCGGAGGGCGGCCCGTTCGACCGTGAGCGTCAGTTACAGCCGGAGATCGAACAGCGCCTGAAGGCCGAGTACAATCTCGATCTGCCCGTTCACGAGCAACTGATCCTCTATCTCGGCCGGCTCGCGGTGGGCGATCTTGGCCCGTCCATGACCTACAAGGACAAGGACGTTCTCGACATCGTCGTCGAAGGCTTCCCGACCAGCTTAATCCTTGGCGTGTCGTCGATTGCGCTCGCGATCGTGATAGGCGGCGGGCTCGGCGTCGCGGCGGCGCTCAGGCAAAACAAGCCGCAAGATTACATCGTAATGGCGATCGCGCTGATTGGCGTATGCCTTCCGCCGCTGGTCATGGGGCCGGTGTTCAAACTCGTCTTCGGCGAGCAGCTGGATCTTTTGCCTAGCATCGGCCTCGCGCGCGATCAGTTCAGCGTTCCGCACCTTGTTCTTCCGGTGCTTACACTGGCCTTACCGCAAATCGCCATCGTCTCGCGCCTGATGCGCGCCAGTATGCTCGAGGCGATGCGCTCCAATGCGATCCGCACGGCGCGTGCGAAGGGGATGCCGGAGGCGTCCGTAATTTGGCGCCATGCGCTCCCGGTGGCCGCGCTGCCGGTCGTGTCCTATCTCGGACCCGCGCTCGCTGGCGTCGTAACTGGCTCTTTCGTCATCGAAACCGTGTTTCAACTGCCAGGCATCGGACGGCAATTCGTGATCGGCGCCTTGTCGCGCGATTACACGTTGGTGATGGGCGTTGTCATTCTCTACTCGGCGCTGATCATCTTCATGAACATGATGGTCGATGTGCTCTACGGCGTGTTCGATCCCAGGGCGCGCGCGGCATGACGGACGTAATCCTTCCCGAAGCCGCCCCGCCAGCGAGCGCGTCGCCGTTGAAGGGCCGCTCACTCTGGGATGACGCTTGGCGCCGGCTCAAACGCAACCCTGCCGCGATGATCTCGCTCTACACGGTCGGCGTTCTCGTCATTCTTGCGATTCTCGGGCCGATGCTTTGGGTGCATCCGGTCGATAAGATTTTCCGCGACGAGGTGGGTATCGGCCCCACGCTCGCGAACGTTCATTGGCTTGGAACGGATATGGAGGGCCGCGATATGGTCGCGCGCCTCCTCTTCGGCCTACGCATCTCACTTCTCGTCGGCATCGCCGCCACCTCCGTCGCGCTCACGATCGGCGTGGTCTGGGGCGCGGTCGCAGGTTTTATAGGCGGCGCCGTCGATGTTGTGATGATGCGCATCGTCGATGTGCTTTACGCAATTCCCTTTATCTTCCTGGTGATCGTGCTGATGACGGTCGTGCGCACCGAAGATCCTGTCTCAAACCTTTTGCTGATCTTCATGGCGATAGGGGCGGTCGAATGGCTGACGATGGCGCGCATCGTGCGTGGGCAAACCATCGCGCTGCGCCGCCGTGAATTCGTCGAAGCGGCGCGAGCGTCAGGCGCGCGTCCGCTTGAAATCGTATTCCGTCACATCGTGCCGAATGTCTTGGGCCCGGTGGTCGTGTTCGCAACGCTGAACGTGCCCGTGATCATTTTGGCCGAGAGTTTTTTGTCCTTCTTGGGCCTTGGGGTTCAAGAACCGCTGACATCGCTTGGCCGTCTTATCTCGCAAGGCGCGGAAAATATGCTCGATGCGCCATGGCTTTTGATCGCGCCGGCGATTCTGATGCTGATCACGCTGCTTGCGCTGAATTTCCTCGGCGATGGTCTGCGCGACGCGCTCGACCCGAAGGAGCGGTGACGATGAAACTCGGCCGGCGCGGCCTTCTTCTCGGCGCGATTGGCGCGGGCGGCGCGGCTGCGCTCACCTCTTGCGCAGATTCGCGGGTCATCGGTTTTGATCCCGCAAAACGTTCTCTCGATATCGCCAATGGCGGCGAGCCGCTCTCACTCGATCCGCACAAGGCGAGCGGCACGTGGGAAAACAACATCATCGGCAATCTCTTCGTCGGATTGACGAGCGAGAATGAGCGTGCAGAGCCTGGCCCAGGCATGGCCACGCATTGGGACACCAGCGAAGACGGCCTTACCTGGACGTTCTATTTGCGCGAGGCCTATTGGTCTGATGGCGAGCCGGTGAACTCGCACGATTTCGTTTTCGCATTTCAGCGCATTCTCAATCCCTTAAATCTCTGCGAATACGCGCCGCTGCTTTATCCAATCTTGAACGCGGAAGCGGTGAACAAGGGCGATGGCGTCAACCCATCGCCTTATTCCGTCGGCGTCAGCGCGCTCGACGATCGCACGCTGGAAATCAAACTCGAGCACCCCGCGCCATACCTATTGCAGTTGCTGAAACACTACACCGCCTATCCAGTGCCGAAACACGCCATCCTGCGTCATGGCAATGATTGGATTAAGCCAGAGAACATCGTCGTCAACGGCCCCTTTAAACTAGAAAAATGGTGGTCGAATTATATCATTCACATCCAGAAAAACCCGGCCTTTTACGACAGCCGCAACGTCTGGCTGGAAGATGTCTATTTCTACCCATCGAACGATTCCAACGCCGCTGCGCGCTCGGTTCTCTCAGGCGAAAGAGGGTGGAGCACGAATTTTCCATCGGGCCGCACCGCAGAATTGCGTCGCACGGCGCCGAGCTATGTGCGCGTCTCACCTTATCTCGTCGTCACCTATTTTTCCTTCAACATGCAGCGCCGCCCCTTTGGCGATGCGCGCGTCCGCCGTGCGCTCACGATGGCGATTGACCGCGATTTCATTGCAACCAAGATTTATAAATCTGGCGAAAAGCCAGCGCTGTCATTTGTGCCGCCCGGCATCGCGAACTACGGAACGGATGCGCGCTATCCCTGGGCTGGCGAAAGCATGGAGGCGCGCCGCGCCGAGGCGCGCCGTTTGTTGACAAGCGCTGGTTTCGGCCCAAACAATCCGCTGCGCTTCGAATTCTCGCACCGCAATGGCGGCGATAATCCGCGCGTCGCCGTCGTGGTGCAGGCCGATTGGCGTGGGATCGCGCCGTGGGTCATCTGCGAGTTGCGCGGCGTCGAAACGCAAATTCACTACGCCAATCTACGCGCGAAGAATTATCAAATCGGCGATGGCGGCTGGGTGGCTGACTTCAACGACGCGCGCAATTATCTCTATCTGCTGGAAACACGCACGGGCGCGCAGAATTATTCCGGTTTTTCAAATCCGGAATTCGACGCGCTGATGCACAAGTCAGATTTCGAACCCGATGCTGCTGCGCGTGCGCGCTTGATGATGCGCGCGGAGCAAATCGCGCTCGATGAAGCAGCGCTCTGCACGACGATTTTCGGCGTCGCGCGCAATCTTGTGGATCCGCGCCTCACCGGGTGGGAGCCTAACTTGGAAGATATCCATCGCGCACGCTGGCTGCGCGAAGCGGCGGCGACTTAAAACGCGCCGCCTGCTTCAGGCGCGCCGGTCGATTTAATCGCGAACGCGTAGTCCATCGCAATTTCCTTCAGGAAATCGAAGCGCCCTGAGGCGCCGCCATGGCCTGCCTCCATATTGATTTTCAAGAGGCAGGGGCGTCCGCTCGTCGTGTTTGCGCGCAGCCGCGCAATCCACTTTGCCGGCTCCCAATAAGTCACGCGCGGATCGGAAAGGCCGCCCGTCGCAAGCATCGCCGGATAAGGTTTAGCGTCGATATTATCGTACGGCGAATAGGAGGCGATGTAATCGTAAGCTTCCGCGTCTTCGATCGGATTGCCCCATTCAGGCCATTCCGGCGGCGTGAGCGGCAGGCTCGTATCGCTCATCGTGTTCAGAACATCGATGAACGGCACGGCGCCAATAACGCCAGCCCACAAATCGGGGCGCATATTCGCGATAGCGCCCATCAGCATGCCGCCCGCGGAGCCGCCATAGGCGACGATATTTCCCGTGCGCGAATAATTGCGCCGCACGAGCTCTTCGGCGCAGACGATGAAATCGCTAAACGTATTCTTCTTCTTGTATTTGCGCCCGTCGAGAAACCATCCGAACCCGCGCTCGGACCCGCCCCGCACATGCGCGATCGCGTACACCCAGCCGCGATTGACCAGCGATAGCGTGCGTATCGAAAAGCTTGCATCCATCGGAATGCCATAGCTGCCATAGCCGTAGAGCATCATGGGCGCCGAACCGTCGAGCGGCGTTCCCTTCTTCACCAGCACAGTGATAGGCACCTGCGCGCCATCCGAAGCCGGCGCGCTGAAACGGCGGCACTCATAGAGAGAGGCGTCGTGGCCTGAAGGAATTTCCTGTGTCTTGCGCAGCGTGCGCGTGCGCGCAGTCATATCGTAATCATAGGTTTGGCGCGGCGTCGTCGGCGAGGTGTAGACGAAGCGCATGACCGCAGTGTCGAATTCGAAACCGCCCTCAAGATCGAGCGTATAAGCCTCTTCGGCCTGTTCGATCGCATGCTCCTCGCCATCACGCGCGCGAATGATGATGCGCGGCAGCGCATCCACGCGCTCAAGGCGCACAAGATGATTTTCGAAAGCGCCCACGCCAACGATGAAGCGCCCGGCTTGATAGGGGATGAAATCACGCCAATGGGTTTTCGCCGTCCGCCCTTCCGGCGCCGTCATCAGCTTGAAATCGACTGCGCCGTCCGCATTGGTGCGAATGATCCAGCGCCCATCCCAATGCGTAGCGTCGTACAAAACACCAGTCTGCCGCGCTTGAAACACGACAGGCGCTGCAGTCGGCGTACGCGCGGGAATGAGGCGCGTTTCGCTGGTTTCGTGATCCGCGCACGAAATGAGGATGTACTCGCGGCTTTCGGTAACGCCGATATTGATGAAGAAGCCCTCGTTCTCTTCCTCGTAAACGAGCACGTCGTCGGCAGCCGTTCCGCGCGACGGTCGCCGGAAGATGCGGCGCGGGCGCCCGTTATCGTCGCGGAAAATCCAAAAAAGATAGCGGCTATCAGGAGAGAAGAGCAGATCGCCCGTCGTTGAGACGGCAGGCCCCGGCAAATCTTGGCCCGTCGCGAGATCGCGCACGCGCACTTCATAATATTCGCTGCCTTGCTCATCGACGGAATAGGCGTAGAGCGCGTGATCCGGCGAATGCGCGCTCGCGCCAATCTCATAAAAGTCCTTGCCACGCGCTTGTGCGTCGACATCCAGCAAAAGTTGCTCAGCCCCGCCGCCGCGCGGGCGGCGCACGTAGCGCGGATGCTGCGCGCCTGTCTCATAACGTGAATAATATTCCCACACGCCGTCGCCTTGCGGCACGGTGGCGTCATCTTCCTTGATGCGCCCCTTCATTTCCTGAAATATTTGCTCTTGCAGCGCGTCAGTCGGCGCCATGACGGCGCGCATATAAGCGTTCTCCGCATCGAGATGCGCGCGAATGTCGGCGCGCAAAACGTCCGGATCGCGCATCACCTGCTGCCAATTATCGTCCTTGAGCCATTGATAGGGATCAACGCGCACGCGCCCCAATTGCTCTATACGGACAGGCCGGATTTCGGCGGCGGGAGGAATCGGTCGGTTTGTCATCGGTGTTGTGGCGCATCCTGGCGCAAAGGACATGAAGGGCAAAGCGGCGCTGGCGCGCAGGATATCGCGGCGGTTCATGCGCGGACTTTACGCCGCCCGCTAGCGCGATCAACGCGCCTCATCATCAACTGAGAAATAACAACATTGCCGTCGCGTCGTCAGAACGTTTCCAGCGTGGATGTTGGGCGCCATTCGAATCTTGTGTCTCGATTGCGCGTAATTCGCGCGTCAGTTCCGCAAGCCCTTTGTCGAGCGCCGCGCGCATCAGGCCCGCAGCGTCATACGCGGCATAGCGGTCCACGAGCGCGGAGAACCCGTCTGTCATCAGCAGAATATGCGCGGGCCGCGAAATCCGTATTTCCCATTCGCGCGCCAGATCAGCGCATTCCGGCTGCAAGCCGAAAATCGAATAGCTGCCCGGCTCATTGTGCTTCTCACGCCCAGCACGGAGATAATCGAGCGTGCTTTCGTGTTTCAGAAGTGGCGTCGAACCAGCTTTGGCTGCCTGCGCCGCGGCGGCTTTCGTCTCATTATCGGCCGCCAGCGGCGGGCCGCCACGCTGATAGACTTCGCCCTTCGCATCGATCGCACAACAGCGCGCATCGCCAAGATCGAGCCCGCTGACGCCGAAATCTGTCTCTGTAATCATCAACACGGCGGCGGTCGGCAGTTTCCAGCGCTCCAGCATGTCTGACGCATTGAAGAAATCGCGCGCTTCAGCGGATGCTTCGCGGAACAATGCGCGCATATCGCCATCGACGGCGTGGAAAAACGTATTGGCGCGCTGCGCCATCCATGACGCGTCCGACGCATAGCCTGTCAGCGGCGCGTCATGCAGATCGGTCGCGCCGTCAATCACCCATGCGCGCGCGCCGCTGTGACCATACGCATCGTCATTCTGCTTCGTGCGGTCGCCGGCGAGGGAGATGGAATCGACAAACGTAAGCATGATGTCCTATCGCAGCGGGGTGCATATATGCGCTGGAAATGCCTGCCAGAAACACCTGGCAGACGCATGAGGGTCCCAACGCA